>JAYVDQ010000194.1:0-5870 GCA_043749325.1 Chloracidobacterium sp.
TAAATTCGGGAATAGCATACACCCCAAAATCATTTTTTTCAAAAAAATGCGGCGCTGAAAACCAAAGGCCCCGGCGTGTAATCAGAACCCGACGTTTACTTGGGAGGGCAATGCCATTTACCATATAGGAAATGCGGGTTCTGATCGTAAAACTCGGCAGCATCGGCGAACTACTCCAGCCCGACAAAATCCACATTTCTCAGATCGCCGGACGGCTGCACCGTCTGAGACGAAAAGCGAAAGCGACGCGATAAGACGCGTATCGTGTAGGAGCCGCCAGCCGCGACATTATCAAACGAGTAAAAGCCGAACGAGCTGGTTGTTGCGGTTCGCACGCCGCCTTGTGGATCGGAGAGCGTGACGGCGGCGTTTCTGAGGCCTGTCGCGCCATCTGCCGCGAAGATCCGGCCCGATATCGTAACCGCTGCGGCCACCTGAAAGTAGGTGCGAAACGTGTTGGCCGAGCCGTATCCGGCCGTGTTATGCGAGGTCATGTTCCAGCGGTACTGGGCGTTCATCTGCAGGAAACCGGCGGGCAGCGTTGTCACGGAGGAGCCGGGAGCAAGGTTATCTACACCCGGAGCATTCAACGTCGGTGGCGGCAGCACGGAATTCGCCCCGCTTTGCAACGCGCCGACCCTGAGCTGTGTTCCGGCGCCGTTGTTGTTATAATAATGATTGACGATCCAGACAAAATCCTTGCCCTGGTTGATCGACCATCGCTGCGTGCCCCACTGGCACATGCCGCGTCCATGGCCGTTAAAGGTCTGTCCAGCATCGACGATGTCGCTCATGCATGGCCCGTCCCGTTGTTTCCGGTCATGCCGTCGGGGCATAAATTGGCGTTATTCTCGGCGGCGTATTCGGCGAAAAATGGATTGGCTCCCGCCGCATCCGTGACGATCGAGCCTGTCGTCTGCGCCGTCGCGGTGTCGACGCTCGCGGCCGAGTCGTTAGGGTCGATCACCTGACACGAGGTCGTGCTGCAAATGTCGTACGTTGCCGTTTTTGGGTGAAACACGTGATAAACGCCATAGCTGCGAAAGGCGATCGCCCCCGCTTTCAACGAGTTGGTATTCCAGGACGAGATCCATTCGTCGTCGAGGCCGAGCCTTACATAAGTATCCAGCGCGTAAACCTGGACCGAGGAGCAGGTCGTACTCGTGGGACATGTAAAACCAACGCGAATGCTCGTCGGGACGATTACGCTGGACGGCGTGGCAGGCGTGTTGCCGACGACTCTGACATCTCGGCGTCCCTGCGTCTCGCTGTCTCCGCGTCCGCTTTCCGGAATCCGGTTACTGCTACTGATGGCGCTCCCGGTTCGGACCTCCCCATGGTTCCGAATAAGAGTATGTGTCGCGTCCTTGATTACGGCCTCGTTTCGATCCGCGTCGATGATGAAATGAACGGCCCCATCCGGCAGCAGAATATTATTACGGCGATAGATGAACTTACCGCCCGATTCCACAACCAGATCGTCGCTGCCCGGTAGATCACCCGCCGGTTCGATGGGCGGGGTTGGCACATTCATCTGAAAATATCCGCGTCCATCAGATACAGCCTCGGTATGGGCGTTCGCAAGATAAACGCGAGCGCCGCCAAGCGGCTTACCACTCTTCTCATCAATAATATGCCCATGAACAAACGTCGATCCGGGCCGCAAACGCGATTCGACCGCCTCCGCCCTCATCTCACTTGGAACTCCCAGCGGATCGAGCCAAGCGGTAACATCGAGGGCCGGCCGCCCACCCTCGAAATACGTGTCCAGTGTATTGTATCCCGGTGCAGAAATATGAAGATCGTTTCGCCCGCTCAGTAGCCGAAAGCTGCCACGTCCGGCATCGTCGGTTGCAACCGCAGTAGCAGTGTCACCGGCAGTCGTAAACGTTACCTGCCCCTGCACGCGTCCGCCCGTGACGCTGTCACGCAAGGTGATATGAATATTGGATGACGCCTGATCCGATAATGAGAAAATCGTACTTCCGGCCGCGACAAATGCCAAAACAAAAATTGACAGGCAAACCTCTTTGTAAAATTTTTTCATTAACGCTTTCATCCTCGACGTTTTCCGTGGCCTCTTTTCCGTCCCCTGTCAGGGACGGGTTGCCCCGGTGTGATAGTTCGGATAGGCCGGGCGTTTCGGGGTTTGCGGTGGGTTTTTCCTTAGCGCCTCCATGACCACCTCGGTTGCCTTTTCAAGTTGCGGATCGCGCCCTTGCCGCCACGCTTTCGGGTCCATCTCGACCTCAACGTCGGGGGCGACGCCGTGATTCTCGATCTCCCACTTGCCCTCAGGGGTGTAAAAAGCGAAGTGCGGCGCCGTCACCGAGCCGCCGTCTATAAGCTGCGGATAACCGCCGATGCCGACGAGCCCGCCCCACGTGCGTTTGCCGATGAGCGGTCCGATCTTGTGGTAGCGAAACATCCACGGCATGAGATCGCCGCCGCTGCCCGCGTATTCGTTGATGATCATCGCCTTAGGGCCGGGCATGGTGCCAAACGGCTGTCGAAAATCGTCGCCGTCGCGCACCGCCCAGTAGCTGTTGAGCGGTTTCATCAGATAATCGATTATGTAATCCGCCGCGCTCCCCCCGCCGTTAAAACGTTCGTCGATCACCGCTCCCTGCTTGTTAAGCTGTGCAAAGTAATACCGGTTAAAGTTGGTATAACCGCCCTGAGCGGTATCGGGCAGCCAGACATAAGCCAGCTTGCCGCCGCTCATCTGATCCACCTTGCGGCGGTTGCCTTCGATCCAGGCCAGGTTGCGGAGGCCGTTTTCGTTCGCCACCGGCACGACCGTGACTTCACGCGAGCCTGAGCCATCCGGTTTCGTGCCGACGCGGATCACGACCTGCTTGTTGGCCGTGTTCTCAAAAAAGCTATAAATGTTCTCATTCGCCGTCACGTTGCGGCCATTCACGGCGAGCAGATACTCGCCCTCCTGCACGTTAACGCCCGGCTGCGTGAGCGGGGCGCGTACCTGCGGATTCCAGTTCTCACCATCGTATATCTTGGCAAAACGATAACGCCCACTCTCGATCGTGTAATCCGCGCCAAGCAATCCGCCCGGTACGTGTTTAGGATCCGGCACGTCGCCGCCCTGCACGTAGAGGTGCCCAACCGTGAGTTCGCCAAACATCTCATTAAAAAGGTAACTCAGGTCGGCGCGGTGCGTGACCGAGGCAAGATAAGGCTCGTATTTCTTTTCCGCCGCCTGAATGTCGAGGCCATGATGATTAGGGTCGTAGAAAAAGTCGCGGCTGATCCGCCACGCTTCGTGGTACATCTGCCGCCACTCGGCCTTCGGTTCAACATAGACCTCCATGTCCTCGGTCTTGATCTTGCCTTCGCCGGGCTTGACCGGCGACGCAGTTGGTGCGATAAACCAGCTATCGCCCTGACGAAACAGCATCTTCTCGCCATTGGCCGACAGGTTAAAGCTGCGCACGCCGTCGAGCACCTTGTCGAGCTTGCGCTTTTCAAGATCAAACTTTTGAAGCGTCGCGCCCGGTGTACCCGGCGTGGCCTCGGCGATAAATATCGTATTCGTCTTGCCGGCGGTCAGCCCGACATAGTTGCGGGCCGGTATCGGCAGGGCGAGGATGCGCTGGCCGATCCGGTCGAAATCGATCGTGACGCGCGGCGGTGCTTTTTTATCATCAGGCTTATCGCCCGGCTTGGCGGGTGTCGCGGCCGCATCCGGTTTCTTATCGCCCGTGACGTCATCCTTTTTCTCGTCGCTCTTTTTCTCTTCCGCTATTTTTTCTTCATCGCTTTCGGGTGCGAGCGGCGAAGGGTCGGTTTTCTTCAGCACGACGACGTAGGTGCTCTGGGTCGGCTGGTGCGGATAGCTCGACATATCAAAGCCAAATAGCCCCGGGCCGACGTCCGTACTCGCCATAAAATAGAGGTGCTTGCCACCCTTGTCAAAGGCAACGGAGTTGGCATCGCTCAACCCATCGGTCACCTGCTGGCTTTTCGCGTCCTCCAACGAATAGATAAAGACGGCGCTGAACCACGACTCTAGTGCCTTGGTATAGGCTATCCAACGGCTGTCGGGCGACCAATTGGGGTCGCCGAGGCCGCGCCTCGATGTATCAATCTTGACCGGCGTGCCCTTGTCGATATCCACATACCAGATATTGAGCCGCTTGTCGGTGTAGGCGATCTTTTTGCTGTCGGGCGACCAGGTTGGCGAGTAAAAGAACGATCCCGGCGTGCCGAGGTTGATCTTTCTAACCTCGCCCATCCCGTTTTGCTGCCTCAAATGCAGGGCGTACTCGCCCGATTCGTCCGAAAAATAGGCGATCCATTTGCCATCGGGCGACCACGCGGGATCGCGGTCGGCCACACCCGTCGTGTTTGTCAGATTGCGGGCGTCGCCCTTTTCGGCGGGCACGCTGAGGATCTCACCGCGTGCCTCAAAGATCGCTCGGGCGCCGGTCGGCGAGAGCCCCGCGTTCAGGATGCGCGCTCCGACCTTTTCGTACTTGGCCCGCACCGTTGAGATGTCGCCGTTGATCGTGATGTCCACCTTCTTCGTCTTGCCCGACTTCAGGTCGTAGAGATTGAGCGAGCCAAACTGCTCATAGACGATCGCATCCTGTGCGGCCGCGGCCGATTTGATGTCGAGGCCGCCATTCGGGATCGCCTGGGCCACTTTTTTTGTAGCCGTGTCGAAGGCGAAGAGGGTGACGGGACCGCCGCGGTCCGAGAGAAAGTATATCTTGCCGCCGATCCACATCGGGTTGAAATCATTTGAGTCGGTGCGCGACACCTTTTCGATACTGGAATCGCTCAAGTCCGCAATATAAACGGCGGTCGCCTGGCCGCCCCGATAGCGTTTCCAGGCGTTAAAGGGACGCGGCAGCGGAACATAGGCAAGATGCGAGCCGTCCGACGAGTACGAACCCTCAAAAGCCATCGGCAGCGGCACCATCGCCGGATTAACACCGTCAACCGGCATCGTAAAAAGCTGGGCCGTGCGCCCTGTTTCGGCGCTGCGCCCCGAGCTGAAAAGCACCTGCTTGCCATCTGGCGTCCAGCCAGCAAGCTGGTCAACACCCGGATGATAGGTAAGGCGCCTCGGCACGCCGCCCGCGGCAGCCACGACATAGACGTCCACATTGCCGTCGTATTCGCCTGTAAAGGCGATCCACTGGCCGTCCGGCGAGAAGAGCGGTCCAAACTCGCGGCCGACGCCCGTCGTCAGGCGGCTCGCGACCCCGCCATCGCGCCCGACGCTCCACAGATCACCCGCGTATGAAAAAACGATGTGCGTTTTGCTCATCGTCGGCGTCCGCATCAACAGCGGGCTGTCCTGCGCCCATCCGATAGCTGCCGCACTCAGCACGAGTGCAAAGATCATGGTCATTTTTTTCATTACGATTTCTCCATATCTTGAAGTAGAGTGGTGTTCCGGAGCTGAAATCTGGCCGACTAACCATCTATAAAACATGATCGTCCTTTCCCCGGCAGATTCAGAAGTCTCCGCGCGGTATCTCTTATTGAACCGAATTTTTAAGAAAGAATTATTACCAATTTCGTTGATAATAAACGAAATTAGGAGATTGTCAACGAAGTGCCCTCGCTCGCGTTGCTAATTTTAATTTTTCGCCCCGCGTTTACCTATATCGTAAATACCATTTACCATATCGCGAGATGCGGGTCCTGATCGTTAAACTCGGCAGCATCGGCGTGCTATTCCAACCCGATAAAATCAACATTGGCAAGGTCGGCGGTCGGCACAACCGTCTGAGACGGATAGCGAAAGCTCCGCGATGAAATTCGGATTGTATATGCAAAGCCGGGTGCGACGTTATCGAAACTGTAAAACCCGAACGAGCTGGTAGTCGCTGTTCGCACAA
>JAYVDQ010000195.1:0-5099 GCA_043749325.1 Chloracidobacterium sp.
GATCCAGGTAGCGGTTTATCGAAACGGCAAGACGGCGACCATCCCCGTCAAGCTTTTGGGGACGCAGCCTACCACAAGGCCAACACGCAGGATACAATAGACCTAATGCTTCGAAAGCGGCAGCGGCGGGCAGAAATGTCCGCCGCTTTTTATGCAGGAACGGCGCGATTTTTATAACGATGGGTTTGGCTGGATATGCCGGCACTGCGAACGGGAATTGTCCGTGACGGATGAATCGCCCTCGCAATTATCACGAGCATTCCGCGAAGGGGAGACTGAAAGCAAGATACCGATGCTTGCTAATCAGGCTCTAGCTAAATGGACCGACAAGACGCAACGTTTTCTGATCTGTCCGCGATGCGGTATTACCGAAGCGGCGCTGTAACTCCCCAGACAAAATGTTACACGCTTGCTTACGCGCGGGTTTCTGCATTTTGCTAAGATAATAATTAATGCTTCAGCACGAGCTTGATACCGCTGTCCTCCTTGCCCGTATTGCCGGAAAATCAATATTAAGACACTATGCGGATGGATGTGAGACCGAGGAAAAGGTCGGCGCGGACAATCACACCGAACAGGTCACGGTCGCTGATCGCGACGCCAGTCGGATCATTGTCGATGGACTGGCCGCCGCGTTTCCGGATGACGGCGTGCTATCGGAGGAGGAGGTCGACGACCTCGAGTTGCGGCTTTCAAAGGAACGTGTTTGGATAATCGACCCGATCGACGGGACTGCGGGCTTTGTTAAGCATGACGGTGATTTTGGCGTGCAAATCGGCCTCGCGGAGAATGGGTCACCAGTTTTGGGGGTTGTTTTTCTGCCGGTTCACGATCTGCTGAGCTACGCCGTCAAGGGCCAGGGCTCATTTACGATCCGCGATGGCGGCGAACCAGAACACGTGAGCGTGTCCTCGAAAACGCGGTTCGATGAGATGACATTGGCGATGTCGCGCAATCATCCAAGTTCGCGAATGGGACGGATCATCGAGCATTTTGGGTTCACAAAGAAAGAGAATCGTGGTTCTGTGGGCCTCAAGGTTGGGCTCATCACTGATAAAATCTGTGACATTTACATCCATCCAAGCCCCCGCACAAAGCTCTGGGACACATGCGCGCCTCAGATAATTCTCGAAGAAGCGGGTGGCAGGCTTACCGATCTTTTTGGCCTTGAGATGCGCTATGATAATGCCGATCTGCAAAATCGCAACGGCCTCCTCGCGACCAACGGGGCGTCTCACGACTTGGCGGTGGAGCGGCTTAGGCCGTTGCTGGCCGAGTTTGGCCGCGTGCCGTTTAAGCAGTAGATGATAGCATCGTCCATAAGTGACACCACTATTAAAAGAAAAAAGGCGGGAAAATAGGGTTTTTCCCCTTAATTTCAATTTTTAGCACTTAAAAGGTATTGTTTTCTGAAAACCTTTATGTTAAACATATACCTCAAGTAGATCCTTCGCCTGCTCACGCTAAATCGTACAAGGACTTAAATTAAGTGGCTATTGTAAGTGAACCAGTTACCGCGGTTGAGCCGATCAACGAACAACCGGTGATCCGCGCCGGTGATTACCTGAATAAACTAAGCGGAGAGCAGATCGAGTATGAGTGCCGTCGAAAGCTTGACGCCGGAGCAAAAGAGATCGTTCTCAACTTTGCCGATACCGAGATCGTTAACAGCATCGGCATCTCTATCTTGCTCGGTGTAATCGACACGGCCGAAAGTAAAGGGGCAAAGGTAATATTCTCTGATATGAACGAAAACACTATTGAGCTATTCGACATGTTGGGACTGACCAAGCACGTCACTATTCAATAAAGCTATGTCGGAACACGAGCATAAATTAATTCACGCATTCGGAGCCCTTGCCGAACTCGGGCAGGAAATTACAAACAAGAATAATTTCCAGGAGACGATCCGTACCTCGCTGCATTTGATCTCGGGTGCGCTCGGGATAATGCGCGGGGCGGTCGCGAGATACGCGAGATTTGGCCATGAATTAAATATGCTCGCGGTGCGTGGCCTCGGGGATGATTTTCCGCTTAGCTTGATGCTTACGAGCGAAGACGAGCGCCAGTTTTTGGCTAACGGCCTAAACCCGATCGAAATATCTCAAGCCCAGGTTTTGCCTTTCTTTCAGGTGCACAATGTTAGCTTTGAGAATCGGCGACTCGAGCTGTTTGTGCCGCTTGTGGTTCGGGATGAAATCGTCGGGGCCATATTCCTGGGCGAAAAAGCAACGGCCGAACCCTATACCAAATACGAAAAAGAGATAATCTGCGCGATGGGGCAGCATATTGGCGTCGCCATCGCCCAGCGCAATCTGATGGCCGAGATCGAACGCCACGCGGAAGCAAACCGGCGGATGTTTGACGAGATGCGCTCAACCTATCACGACACCGTTAAGGCTTTCGCGGCGGCGATCGACTGCAAAGACAAATACACCGAGGGCCACTCGGTCCGCGTGGGCAAGTTTTCGGAAATCATCGCAATGGAACTCGGTTGGGGCAAGGAGGAGATCGAAGGAGCGGCGGTTGCGGGATATCTTCACGATGTTGGCAAACTCACCGTCGAACGCAAGATCATCAACGCTCCGTACCGCATTAATGCTAAGGAATCCGCCGAGCTAAATAAACATCCGGGCGTCGGTTACGAGATCCTACAGCCGATCCATCATCCATATACAGATGTCCCGTTAGCGGCCAAGTATCACCACGAACGCCTCGACGGACGCGGCTATCCGGACGGACTGTACGACCGCGAGATCCCATTTATTGCAAAGATCGTCAACCTGGCGGATTCATTCGATGCAATGACAACCGACCGCCCCTACAAGGCACGCCGCCCGGCTAAAGATGTTGTCGAAGATCTGCAAAGGAATGCGGGCGTGCAGTTTGCTCCCGAATTGGTCACTTCGTTCTTAGGCGGAATGTTAAAAGAATTAAAGGGCGAAGACCGAACAAAACGATTTCGCCGACTGCTCGGCCGGGAATATATGGAAGCCGAGGGCATCGTCGAAAAACTCAAATTTACCCTCAACGAAATGGCCCCGACAACGCCTATGACATACATTGCGGCGGCCGGGATCGGAGATCGAAATATTCTTTAGATCGCGAACATGCCTATTTAGCCGGTAGTTGTACCAGTAGCTTTTTGGTAAACCAGATCAGCGGCGGCGATATCCTCGACCGCGGCACCCAACGATTTGAACAGAGTGATCTCATTCCCGGATTCACGGCCGGGACGAACGCTTGCGACCACCTCACCTATCTCCGCGAAAATATGGCCGGCGGCGATCACGTCGCCCGATTCGACCACCGCCGCCTCTCGCGAATCGACAAATATCTTGGACGCCGCCAATGCGTCATCGTCCAGTTCACGCCATTTTGGGTGATTGGCTCCGATAGCGTTTATGTGGGCTCCCTGTGAAAGCCATTTTCCCTCAAGCACGGGCGTCACAGACGACGTTGCAGCCACTATAACATCGGCTCCACAGACCGCTTCCTCAGCGGAATCTACCGCCTTGACTCCCTGAGATTTGGCGAAAGCCCGGGCATTTCTCGGGCTCCACACGCGCACTTCACTAAATTTGCGAACGAGGCGGAGAGCTTCAAGGTGGCTTCGTGCCTGCACTCCGGAACCGAGGATCGCTAGCACTGACGAATTTTTACGGGCGAGCAGGTCGGTCGCCATGGCAGAAACTGCCGCTGTCCGCATCTCTGTTATCAGCCGGCCATCGATCATTGCGATCGGCTCGCCCGTTTCCGGGCGAAAAAGCAGGATCACTCCGTGATGGGTGTGTATGTCTTTGTTTTGCGGATAAAAGGTGACGATCTTGGCACCAAGGGCTCCATTGTAAGCCGGCATCACGCCGAAAAAGCCGTTGTGGTCGGCCACGGGCAGCACCATGCGAACAGGCTGTACCGCCTTTTTGCTCGAAAGATCTGCTAACGCGGACGCCATCGCCGGAATCAGGTTCTTCATTTGCAACAGGCCGCGAACGGCTTCTTCGTCAATTATTTTCACTCTAAACCTCCTTAGTTTGGTCGAGTTTACGATTTTACCGGAGTCTCCAAAAGCTGTAAAAATTTTTTTGCAGCCAGCGATAGATTTTTATCGCTGCGGTGAATGACGCCAACCGAACGCACCCAATATTTTTCCGCCAGCTGGATGACCGCAAGGCTCCCAGCCTTTTTTGCTTCGCTTACGGCTGGCTCGGGGACGATCGCGAGGCCGAATCCGACCTCGACCGCGCGTTTGATGGTCTCGATATTGTCAAACTCAGCCACCTTTTTGACCTCGACGCCGTTCGTCTTGAATATTTTATCTAGGGCTTTCCGCGTTGGCACGTCCCGCTCAAAATGCACAAAATCCTGGCCGTTCAGATCCGTAACCTTAACTTTTGCCCGGTTCGCGAATTTGTGGCCGAGCGGCGCGATCAGCACCAGCCGGTTGTCCGACATCGGCGTAATAGTCAGGCCACGTTTTGGTTCGGGAAAGGCGACGACACCCAGTTCGACGGCACCGCTCAATACGTCGCGCACGACGCGCGTCGTGCGCGAATATTCGAGATCGATCTTTGCCGCAGGAAACTTTGTCATAAATTCCCGCACTTTTTGCGGCAGTTCGTGCAGCCCGACGCTGTAGACAGTCGCGACCTTGACCGTGCCGCCAATCTTGCCGACGACGCCCCGCAGACTCTCTTCGAGTTGGCCGTATGCATCGAGAACAAGCCTGGATTCGCGATAAAAAACCTCGCCGGCCGGTGTAAGTTTAACGTCCCGGCGGCCGCGGACCCGTTCGAGCAGGCGGCGTTTGAATTTTTCCTCGAGCGTCCGTATCTGCTGGCTGACGGCAGATTGCGTAATGAAATTGCGCTCGGCCGCGAGCGAGAAACTTTCGAGATCGACGAGGTCGCAAAATATTTTTAGCGTTTCGATGTGCATTTGATTGATAAGTAATTCTATTTAATCACGACAATATAATTCATTTTATCTTATATGAAAAAGATCATATTATAAAAATCACGGGTTGTGTATTGCCGTATCGACGGTTAGGAATTAAAATTTCAGGAAATCTGCAATTCGGCATCAATGACTTAACCGGC
>JAYVDQ010000196.1:0-2815 GCA_043749325.1 Chloracidobacterium sp.
TTCAAATTAGAAGTTGGCAGGAAATGAGATCGTTTTATGGTTGAAGAATTTGCATTCGACAATGCGGACGAACGCCGCAAGGTTCGGCAGAACGGCACCGGCTGGATCGAGGTGATCGCCGGCTCGATGTTTTCGGGCAAATCCGAAGAGTTGATACGCCGCCTCACGCGTGCGCGTATCGCTCGGCAAAAGGTTCAGGTTTTTAAGCCGAGCATCGACGCCCGCTATTCGGTTGAAGAGATCGCTTCGCACTCTGGTCAGAAGCATCTTTCGCTTCCGGTTTCCTCTACCGCAGAGATGATGGCTCAGGTTGCCGCGGACACGGAGGTCATCGGTATTGACGAAGCACAGTTCTTTGATCTGGCGATAATCGCGGCCGTCAATGAACTTGCCGAAGGTGGAAAACGCGTGATAATTGCGGGCCTCGATCAGGACTACACGGGCAAGCCATTCGAGCCTATGCCCCAATTGCTGTCGATCGCCGAATTTATTACGAAAACGCACGCCATCTGCGTTCGGTGTGGGGCGACGGCCAATTACTCACAGCGAACCGTTGAGTCCGACGCCCGCGTCGAGGTCGGAGCGAGTGATAAATACGAAGCCCGCTGCCGCAGATGCTTTGTCCCTCACGCCGATTCCCCGACGCCCGGCTGATCGATGTTTTAGGCGTTCGCGAAGAATAACTATGAGAACGATAACGCTTTTCTTAATATTGTCCTGTCTTGTGTTCAGTTGGTCCACGACCCGACTGTCAGCCCAAAATACGGCTGATCCGCTGATCCTTGCCGAGGTTCGCGGTATTAAGGCTATCGATAATCATTCGCATGTCGTTCGTGTCGTAAATGTCGGTGAGACTGACGAGGAAGGCGATGCCATAGGCTGCTCCGGCCTCGAATTCGTCGCGCCGCCGCCGATGCGGCTCCGGGTTGATAATCCGCTCTACGCCGGAGCATGGCGGGAATTGTTTGGATATGGTTATTCGGACATGTCCGATGCTCACGTTAAAGAGTTGCTGGCCGCGAAACAGGGCGTGATGCGACGCGAGGGCGACAATTATCCAACGTGGGTGCTCAATAAACTGAATATCAACGTAATGCTTGCAAACCGTGTGGCTATGGGTCGCGGGCTGAAGGCACCCAGATTTCGATGGGTAACCTACGGTGATCCTTTTCTGTTGCCCTTCTCAACCGTTCGAACCAGGACCTCCAACGTCGACCGGAAGTTTTTCTTTGGTCAGGAAGAAAAATTGATCAAACGAAACCTCGCGGAATCGAATCTTTCAGCGTTGCCGACCTCCTTTGATCAATATCTAAAAAATATCGTTGACCGAACGATGGTGCGACACAAAGGTGCGGGAGCAATTGCGATCAAATTCGTTGCAGCATATTATCGATCGCTCGACTTCGACAATGTATCTCGTTCGGATGCCCAAACAATTTACACTAGGTTCGCTCGAGGCGGCGAACCAAGCGATGCGGAATATAAGAAGTTTCAGGATTTTATGTTTCGGTACGTTGTGAGGCAAGCCGGAAAATTAGGTCTCGTCGTCCATATACACACCGGCGGCGGCTGCGGCCATTTTTTTAATCTTCGAACCAGCAACCCGATACTGCTCGAATCGGTGATAAATGACCCGGCATATCGCTCGACCAAGATCGTCCTAATTCATGGCGGGTACCCATTTACCAGCGAAACGGCATTCCTGCTCGAAAAACCCGGAATTTACGCTGATTTTTCGGCGCAGACCTTTCTTTTGTCGCCGGTCGCACTTAGTAAGGTCCTTCGATCGTGGCTTGAGTATGAGCCGGAGAAAGTTCTGTTTGGCACGGATGCTTCACCCGCGACGCCCGAGGTCGGATGGGAAGAGTCTGCGTGGTTGACGTCTAATGTGGCGCGTGATGCTCTCGCGATCGCATTGACCGGTATGGTGCAGGATGGTGAAATTACGCGTTCCAGAGCATCCGAACTGGCCCGTATGGTCATGCGTGAGAATGCCGCGGAGCTCTACGGTTTGCCAAAATGATAGGAGAACGCCGCAGAGGATTCAGACGAGTTTTGTGAGCGTAAGATAGGAAAAGAGGCCGTCTGGAAACTCAGTTTTTGGGCGGTCTTTTTTTTGGAAAAGTTTTGATTCCGCCGGCGATTAGATCGCGGGGGCTTGGCTGAACCTTTGGAGGTTGTGGGCGATGGCGATCAGTCCTAGTTCAGTATTTACTTTTTCGAGGCCTCGCAGGAAGAATCTTTTGAATCCCTTATTCTGTTTGATGTTACCGAATACCGCTTCAACCTTCCATCTTTGTTTCCGTCTTTCGATCCCTTCCTCGCTCATTAGCAGTTCTCTTGTCTTTTGGCGGTGGCGGTTGAGGTTTGGACTTCGCTGGATGATGCGGTTGCCTGCCGCTTTGTGGCAGGGGCCGCGCATCGGGCAGCCTTCGCAGTTCGTTGCCTGATAAAGCCTGTGTGTCTGGGTAAAGCCGTTGGCCGTCTTTCGTTTCTTCTCGCCAATGTACGTCATTGCCTGGCCGATCGGGCAGGTGTAGGTATCGGTTTCGGGGTTGTAATGCAGATTGTCCACGTTGAAAGGATTCTCTCTGTATTTCCTGTCTCTTTGTTCCTTATGGAAGAAGCCGTATTTGACATATGCCGTGATGCCTTTTTCTTCCAGAAAGTCGTAGTTCTCTTCGCTTCCGTATCCCGCGTCCGCCGTCAGAGTTTCCGGTACCATGTCGTAGCTCTCGATCGTGTCCTCGATATGATCTTTTAGGAGCGTCGTGTCCGCTGTTGTCTGTCCCAAAGTGTAGTTGAGTATGTAATG
>JAYVDQ010000197.1:0-4495 GCA_043749325.1 Chloracidobacterium sp.
AAATTTCTCACTTTTTCCGTCTAGATTAACCAAAATTTCGATGCCGAGCGATTTCCATAGCCCGCTGAGCGAAACGTAAGTGCTGACAGGTTTTAGCTCGACGTTTGTATAGAAATCAAACACCTGACGACCGGGCATAAAGGTATTGAACGTATATGAATTTATATGATTGCGATGTGTCGGATCATTTGCCCAATCTGGGTTTGTGTAGTGCGGCGTGAGCAATCGAATAGTGCCGCCGTTTCTCGTCACGCGGTGCAACTCTCCGATAAACGCCATTACATCGGGCACATGTTCGACGACATGATTTGAGACCACAAGATCGAATTCGTTATTCGGAAAAGGATATGGGATCACACCGAGGTCGTGAATAACATCCGCCGCCGTGCGCGGGTTGTTGTCGAGGCCGATCGCGCCCGTCGTTTTATTGGCTCCGCAGCCGACATCGAGAATCTTGGTCATTGGGATAAAGCTAAGGGAAAATGTGAAAAAGTGCAAAAGGGAAAAAGTGACGACTCCTCTTCAATCAGACTTTTTCACTTTTTGTCTTTTTCACTCTTTCACTAAGGTAGTAGTGCCAGAGCAGCCTCGCGGCCACCGACCTAAAAGGCCGCCATTTCTCGGCCATCGCAACAAACTCATCCGACCCGAGCCTTTTGTCCGCTTTTGTCAATTTCTGATACGCCGCATGGAGAGCGATGTCGCCCTTTGGCATGATGTCGGGCCGCAGCATCGCCATTAGCAAATAAACATCGCTCGTCCATTCGCCGACGCCTTTGAGTTTTACCAGCTCGGCTTTGACATCTGCGTCCGACAACTTATGAAGGCCGTCAAGATCGACGCGGTTTTCAAGGATCGCTTCGGACAGGTGCCGGGCATAAGCGGTCTTTTGCCGGCTGAATCCAATGGCCTTCAGTTGAATATCATCCAGCAAAAGCAATCCGGCAGGCGTAACCTCGCCGAGATGCGCCGCCAGCTTATCAAAACACGCCCTGGCCGAGGCAAGCGAAACTTGCTGTTCGAGAATAATATTTAGCAGCGTGCCATAACCGGTGGGCCGGTTCCATAGCGGCGGCGAACCGTAAGTCTTGTAAACAAAGGCCAAATCCGCATGTTCCTGTGACAATATAACGCAAGCTCGCTTAATTTGTTTGTCGTCGAGAAGCTTTATCATGTGGTTACTTTTTCCCGCTGTTAACGCCTGGATTTTTGCATTTTACCAGATTGATGCAACCGTCGACTCGTCAAACTCGACCGACTCGCCGTTCGGCAAAATATGAATGATCCGCTCTACGCCTTTGGCACGCAGCATTGGGGCAAGCATTCCGACACGGTGGCAATTTGCACGTGGAATTTTGTGATCCGACAGTGGCTTTGATTCAGAGCACATCATCACCGTCCGCGCGTCTGATGCAATCTCCATTAGCCGGTTGACACCCCACTCGACATCTTCGGGTTTTGGCTTATTTTTGCCGCCCGTCTCGGGGAGATGCTCGTAGCCGATGCCGTTTTCTCTCAGTAATTCCTTCAAGACCAGTCCATTGAATTGCGGCCATCGCGACCGCGCAAATGCGCGGACATCACAGACGAATTCGATATCGTATTTTTGGAGTAGTTCAAGAAAATAGGCGAATGGATGACGCCCATGTCCAATTGTGTAAACGGATGTCATTTGCCCACCGCCGTGATCTCGTCGACTGCTGCCGGATTTTCGAGGGCGGAGAGATCGCCGGGGTTTTCGCCGAGGTAGGCAGAGCGGATGACGCGGCGCATTATTTTTGCATTGCGGGTTTTTGGCAGGGCCGAGACGAAATGGATCTTTGACGGGGCGAGGGGTTTGCCCATGTCTTTGGCGACGAGCGAGCGAAGCTCCGTCTCCAATGATGAATGATGAATATCGAATGATGAATTGTCGATGGCTTCTGATTCGAAATTCGATATTCTGCATTCATCGTTTAGAACGACAAACGCTACCATCGCCGTACCCTTAACCTCATCGGGGACGCCGATTACGGCGGCTTCGGTGACGAGCGGGTGAGCGACCAACAGACTCTCGACCTCGGCGGGGCCGACTCGTTTGCCGGCGATCTTTAGCGTGTCGTCGCTCCTGCCGAGGATGAACCAATGGCCGTCTTTGTCACGCATCGCAAAATCGCCGTGGACCCAGATGTTTTGGAAGCGGCTCCAATAGGTTTCGAGATAGCGTTCCTTTTCCTGCCAGAATCCGCGTGCCATCCCGATCCAGGGTTGTTTGATGACAAGTTCGCCGACCTTGCCAGGTGGGACGGGTTTGCCTTCCTCGTCAAGGATGTCCACGTCCATTCCGGGACACGGAGCGGGGAACGAACACGGTTTGATCGGCAGCAATGGGTTGCCCATCAGGATGCCACCCGAGATCTCGGTGCCGCCGCTGTAGTTGATGATCGGTAGTCTTGAGTTACCTACTTTTTCAAAAAGCCACCACCACGGAGACGGATTCCACGGCTCGCCGGTTGATCCAAAGGCACGAAGTGAGGTGTGGTCGTGCTTCTTAGGAAGATGGTCGCCACAATTGGACAACGCACGGATCAACGTCGGCGAAATGCCAAGCACCTCGACCTTGTGCTTTGCGCAAAATTCCCAGATGCGGTCAGGTGTCGGGTAATCGGGAGCGCCGTCGTAAATGCAGATCGTCGCGCCGTTTATCAACGCCCCGTAGATCAGCCACGGCCCCATCATCCAGCCGATGTCCGTGTACCACGATATCCGCGTCCCCCGGCCGACATCCGTTCCAAAGGCCATATCCTGCGCCGCTTTTATCGGAAAGCTCCCATGCGTGTGAGCAATCCCCTTCGGCTTGCCGGTCGTGCCGGAGGTGTAGAGGATGATGAGCGGGTCTTCGGCGGAGGTTGCGGCAGGTTTTGAGCAATTCTTGAATTCTTCCAGTCCGTTGTCGTGGAGAATGTCTTCGCCATCGCAAATTAAATCGTCGTCGTAGAATTCATAGTGAAAGTCTGGCGGCAAAGAAGAGCCAAACGATTTCAACTGCGGACGAATGGCAATAAACAAATATTTGACTGTAGGAGACGTCCGAATTGCCTGTTCCGCGACATTAATTGCATTGACCTCTTTGCTACGTCGAGGAAATCCATCAACGGTAAATAACGCCTTTGCACCGACCGAATTCAAACGACTTGCAATTGCCTCAATCCCATATCCTGAAAAAACGGGGACTGCAATAGCTCCGATGCGGCCGATGGCGAGAAGTGCGACAACCGTTTCGATCATCATCGGCAAGTGAATACCAATCGCGTCACCTTTGCCGAGACCTCTTTTCCGAAGTGACGCTGATATTACCTCAACCTCATACAATAGTTCAGCATAAGAAAGCTCGCGTACCTTTCCTTCTTCACCTTCCCAGATTACCGCCGGCTGGTCTTTCATCTCGTCCGTCTGCCAGCGGTCGAGGCACATTTCGGTTATGTTGAGGCCGCCGCCGCTGCACCATGCAGGAAACTCGATGCCGTCGGAGAGGTCGAGCAGCTTTTCATATGGCGGGTCGATTTTGATGTCGAGAAACCGCAAAACCTCGGCAGTAAACATCTCGACATCATTTATCGAATACGCGTAAAGCTCATCCCACGACGAGACGCCGACCTGACGCATAAATTCAGTCAGCCGCGCCCGTTCGATAACGTCGGGGGTTGGCGTCCAGGCGATGGGCTGATCTTCGAGGAGGTTTTGGCCGTTCATAAGAAATTTAGCCACAGATTAACACAGATGGATGCGGATTTTCAGAAAGGGAAATTAGCCACGAATTACACGAATAGCACGAATAAAAAAGCAATCCCAATTCGTGTCATTCGTGCAATTCGTGGCAAAATATCCGAAATGACAGAGCAAGGAACAAGTATAGGATTACCGGGAAATCTTTTTTCGGGCAAGACCGCAATTGTGACCGGGGCTTCGCGCGGGGTGGGGCGTGCGACGGCTTTGCGGCTCGCTGAGGCCGGGGCGGATGTTGTTGTCAACTATCTCAGCAACGAAGCCGGAGCGCTCGAGACGGTCGAGATGTGCAAAAAAAACGGGGCAGCCGCAGTGGCAGTAGCGGCCGACGTATCGGAGTTCTTAGGTGCGCAGGCGATAGCAAAAGTCGCTATTGAAAGATTTGGCCGCATCGATCTGCTTGTCTGCAATGCCGGTGTCTGGGACGGGGCACCGATCGAAGAAATGTCCGAGGAGCTTTGGAACAAGGTCATCAATACAAATCTAAAGTCAGCATGGGCAATGACGAAGGCGTGCGTTCCGGCGATGAAAAAACAGCATTCGGGTGCGATTGTATTTGTTTCTTCGACATCGCGCCAACGCGGTGAGGCTAATTATTCTAATTATTCGGCGTCGAAAGGCGGGCAGATCGCATTCACCAAGGCTCTCGCGAGCGAGCTTTGCCCCAATATACGAGTCAACGCCGTCGCTCCGGGCTGGATCGAGACGGCTATGGTACGCAAGGTGTTTG
>JAYVDQ010000198.1:0-13315 GCA_043749325.1 Chloracidobacterium sp.
GAATTTCACCGCGTGGTACGCCACCGGTTTTGTCATGTACATGGCCCTGCTGGCGGCCCTGGCGGTTTACGGTTTCTACACCTCCCTCGCCGGCCAGAAACCATTCGGCGGGAAGTTTTTGGAGGAATGACGTGCGCTCTACGGACACGGGTCGCCAACGGCGATTAACATTAAAGCCTAGGGTGGAGCCGCTTCGGCGGAACCCTAGGTTATGAGAAAGCGTCGTCAACTCCCTGAAGGGGAGCAACAAGCGCGTATTTGTGGGTCGCCTTCAGCGACCAAAGCCGCAATGGCTCCAGACCTAGGGTTACATTCGCTTCGCTCATTTCACCCTAGGCTTTAATGTCTGTCGCCGTTGGCGACGGAATACGAAATTTGTATCTTGTGTCTAAGGAGGTTTTGGTGTGAATGGAAAATGATGTAGATAAAGCCGTATGGCTGTCACCGCTCGTCCTAGATCGGGGCTTTGGCGTGCAGTTTCGCGACGACCATGTCCACGTTGAACTCGGGAAGGATTTCAAACCAGAGCAAGGGCATCGGCAAGAGCTGTGGAATGTGATCGGCGACGCATGTGAGAGGCATAATACGCGCCGCGTGCTTGTCGAGGGCGTTCTGCCAGAGGGCGAGCGTGAGACATCTGACGTGATCGATGCCGGGCAGAAAACCGCTACTGTCCCGCATCTTTGGCTTGCATTCGCCATTGCAGATTTTCAACCTACTGCTGCGACTGAGCTTTACCAGGTGATCGCGGCGTCACGAGGTGTACGGGTGAAGTTTTTCACCGATAGGGAGCGTGCCCTAAATTGGCTGAGACAGAACACACCGCAATAGAATGAACATCCGGCTGGCAGAAAGAGAATTAAATACTAAATTTGGTGCGTTTATCGAGATCCTTTATTACGACGGCCGAGGTGAGTCGATCGCGCTCGTTATGGGCGATGTCGCGCAGCAGGAAAACGTGCTTTGCCGTATCCATTCGGCGTGTATCGGCGGGCATGTTTTCAATAGCATCGAATGTGAATGTGCCGATGAAATGGCGGCTGCTCAGGCCGCCATCCAAGAGGTGGGACGGGGCATTATTGTCTATCTTGATCAGGAAGGTAAGGGCAACGGACACCTCGCCCTGATGAAAAGTATTCCGTTCAAAAAGGCCGGACACAGTCAGGCCGACGCATACAAAATGGCCGGTTTTGTGGCCGACGCCCGCAGCTTTCGCCCGGCGGCTGAGATATTAGCTGACCTCAAAGTAAGATCGGTGATCCTACTTACAGGAAATCCCGGAAAAGCCGACGACCTCCGCAAGGCGTCGATCAACGTTTCGGGTACGCGAAACACCCTCTCCGACAGTTCCTGAAATTCCAAACCTGTGCGAAAATCCTCGAATGATCTATTCCGATCGAATTCTTTCTCAAAAACTCGAACGCGCAGACGCCAGATCGAACGCGGCGTTTGTTGAGACTCGCGCCCGCCTCTTTCCCGACAGCGGGGCGACGTGGATCGAGGTCGGCGGAGCGTACGCGATGTTTGACGGCGTTGAGTCACCATGTACGCAGACGTTTGGCCTCGGGCTTTTTGACGAGATAACTGACGCCGAACTGAACGAGATCGAGGAGTTTTTTACGACGCGCGGTGCTCCCATTTTTCATGAGGTCAGCCCGATGGCGGATCCCGTGTTAATGCCGATGCTGAACGAACGCGGCTACCATCCGATCGAGCTTTCGAGCGTTCTTTACAGATCGCTCGAATCGGCCGGCCCGATCGGACGGCGAAAAAATGAGTCTCTATCAACGCGCATTATCGAGCCCGACGAAGTTGATCTCTGGGCCGCGACATCCGCCGCCGGATGGGCGACCGAGCACGAGAGCTTGGCTGATTTTATGTTCAATTTCGGACAGATCAGTGCTCAGTGCGATGGTTCTTTTCCGTATATTGCCGAATTGGCCGGCAAAGCGATCTCGACCGGAATGCTTTTTATTCACGACGACGTAGCCGTGCTCGCCGGGGCCAGCACGATCCCCGAAGGGCGGCATAACGGAGCACAAAATGCATTGCTCGCAACGCGTTTGAAATTTGCTGCCGCGAAAGGCTGTACGTTGGCTGCAATGGCTGCGTCACCCGGCAGCCAGTCGCAGAAAAATGCACAGAAGAACGGCTTTAATATTGCATATACTCGCACGAAATGGCAGTTAATGGGTTAGAATATGGTGCTCAACCAAGCTGTCTTAACCTATGAAACGATGCCCTGAATGCAGGCGGGATTATTACGACGACACGCTGCTCTATTGTCTCGACGACGGAAATGCGCTGCTTGAGGGACCGGCGTCTGCGGACGAACCGGCGACGGCGATAATTCATGAAACCTCGCCAAACGATGCTCAGACGAGGCCGCGGATGGATACGACCGGCCAGACCGCGATCTTGCCAGCGGGAGCTTCTGAGAAAACGACCCACCCACCGAGCCCGGTGAAAAGTAAGTCCCGTGTTGCGCTGTTGATTGCGGGAATTTTGATTTTCCTCGGCGTCATCTCTGTTGTCTCATACAATTTTGTCTTTCAACACGAGTCGGCTGTAGCCCACTTCAAAAACGTTACGTTTACTCGCGTCACGGCCGAGGGTGCAGTTGAAAGCGCTACCGCTTCGCCGGATGGTAAGTACATCGCGTACTCCCTTGAAGAAAGCGGAAAGCGAAGTTTGTGGACAAAGCATCTGGGCACAGAGAGCCGGGTCCAGATCGTTCCGCCAGCAGAGTCTATCTCAATGTACGCGAGCGCCTTTTCACCTGACGGCGGCTACGTTTATTACACACGGCAGGACGACCAATTTCCTAAAGGCGCTCTCTATGCGGTTCCCGTCCTTGGCGGACCCTCTCGAAAGATCGTGACTGACGTCTCACAGCCGGTTTCCATTTCCCGTGACGGCAAGCAGATCGTTTTTGGGAGGTATAAACTGACCGGTACCGATGATCTTTTAATGTTGGTAGACGCGACCGGCACCAGTGAGCGACTGCTTGCAACCGTGAGAGAGCCTGACTACCTCCAAGGGAGCACAGCGGCATGGTCGCCGGACGGGACGATGATAGCGATTGGATACGGCAGTGTGATCGAAGGTGCTGCAGGGCCAAGCCCGGTTTACAAAATGAAGGTCGCCGTTGTTTCGCTCAACGATCCCGTGTTCAGGTCCGTTACAACGGACAGCTGGTCGAATGTCGGCAGTGTGGTCTGGTTCGGCGATGGAAGCGGCTTGGCATTCATCGCGGGAGAACGCCGCTCAGGTGCAAAACAGATTTGGCAGTGTTCATATCCCGGTGGCAAAGCGCGTCGCATCACGAACGATCTGAATTCCTATGACTTTGACAGTTTGTCGCTAACGGCCGACGACACGGCCATGGTTGCGGTGCAAAAGCATCCAGTATCACAAATATGGGTTGTCCCTGACGGCGATACCGGTAAAGCGCGTGAGATAGATGCGCGAAGGAACGTACAGAACGGACGGTATGGTTTGGGATGGACGCCCGACGGACGGATCGTCTACGATTCGAGCGCAAGTTCAAACTCGAGCATCTGGATCATCAACGCCGACGGAACTGACGCCAAGCAGCTCACCGACGGTAGCGGTGACGATTTTGCTCCTGAGGTGGCTCCGGACGGCCGTCATATTATTTTCGGTGCGGTCCGAAACGGCTTTCAGGTGTGGCGGATTGACATAGATGGCGGCAGCCCGCGGCAGATGACTCACGGCACTGGCACGCCCACTTTTTCTCACTCCCCTGACGGAAAGTGGATTGTCTTTAATCCGTACCTGGGCGGGATATACAAAATGGACTCTAATGGCGGAGATCCGATCGAGATCGTCCGGGCGGGAGCTCTTGTTTATCCTCAGGTCTCTCCAGACGGCAAGCTGCTGGCTTACCTCTTTTCGGACGGAGTTACAAAACGTCCGAAGATCAACGTCGTCAATTTCGACGGCGGAGCGTTGCATCGGACATTTGACCTTCCCGTGTCGAGCTCAACCAATTACTTTGATAGTCTCAGTTATCGGGGATTCCATTGGTCTCCCGATGGAAAAGGAATCGTCTACATCGATACCATCAGCGGTGTTTCCAATCTCTGGAAACTGCCTCTGGACGGAGGCCCTGCCAAGAAAGTAACGGATTTCAAGTCGGATCGTATTTACAGTTTTGCGTATGCACGCGACGGACGTACGCTGGCCCTAGCCCGGGGTGGCGACACCCCTGATGCGGTTCTCATCAAGGACGTTAAATAAGGAAGAAGATGAAGCGATGCCCTGAATGCAGACGAGATTATTACGACGATACGCTGCTGTACTGTCTCGACGATGGCAATGCGCTGCTCGAAGGGCCGGCGACTGCTTCGTCTGCCGACGAACCGGCGACCGCGATCTTGTCAGGACCGGGAGCGGTAGAGACCGGGTTCCCTCCGAGCGAATCGCCGACGGTACAACTTCAAACACCCGCTACCGCGGGCGGCTCTGAACGGTCAAAGCGCAGATTGGTGGCGGTTGCGACGATCGGGCTTGTGCTGGTGATCGGCGGAATCGGTTTCGTGGCATATAAATTTTGGGCTAGGGTCGATAAACCGTTGCAGGCGATGAAGATCGAGCGGTTGACCACCAACGGCAAATCTACTGCTGCTGCCATCTCGCCCGACGGCAAATATGTCGTGTACAGCCTCGACGAAGGCGGGCAGCGTAGTCTATGGGTGAGGCAAGTAACCGCGTCGAGCAACGTGCAAATCATTCCTCCGGCGGAAGATGTTTATTACTGGGGACTCACATTCTCGCCTGACAGCAACAACATCAATTTTGTCAAAGTCCAATTCGAGAAGAACGTAGCTTGGTCGCTCTACCAAATGCCGGTGCTCGGAGGCACTCAAAAAAAACTGATAACACACGCGGAGGGCGGGGTAAGTTACTCTCCCGACGGTAAGCAGTTCGCTTTTGTCCGCGAAGAATATCCGAGCGCGGAGGAAAGCTCGTTATTAATCGCGAATGCTGATGGCACGGAGGAACGAATAGTCGCTTCGCGAAAAACACCTGAGAGGTTTCCTTCGAGAGAAACTGCTCCCGCCTGGTCGCCCGACGGGAAGACCATCGCATGTATCGTCAGTGATGAGACGAAGGGCGTCGGGCGGTCGCATGTCGTCGAAGTAAGCGTTGCGGATGGAACCAGCAAAACCGTCGTCACAAAGGAATGGGAGGACATATTTCAAATAGCCTGGCTCCCGGAGGAAGGCGGGCTACTTGTTCTTGGAGTAGAGAAAGGGGCTGTCAATTACGCCGGACAAATATGGCGCTTCTCCTACCCGGAAGGCGAAGCCCGAAGAATTACGGCTGACTTTAATAATTATTCGAGCCTGAGCCTGCCGTCAGACTCCAATGCTCTGGTCACGGTCCAATCGAATACGATTTCTAATATCTGGCTTGCTGCCAACAGGGATGCAGGGCGTGCGGTTCAAATTAAATCAGGTGGCAACAATCTGGAGGGAATATACGGTCTCGCGTGGACCCCCGACGGTCGCATCGTCTATGACTCATTGGCTAGCGGCGCACCGGACATCTGGATTATGAAAGCCGACGGCACAGGTCAAAAGCCGCTCACGGTTGACGCCGGCGCAAACCTTAACCCGAAGATTACGCCCGATGGTCGTTACATAGTTTTCATGTCCCTCCGCAATGATCAGGCAAATATCTGGCGGATGAATTTGGACGGCAGCGATCCCCAGCAATTGACAAACGGTAATAACGACTGGGACCCCGCGGTAACGCCTGATTCCCGATGGGTGATTTACACAGCGAAAATCTCGGGCATGCCTTATCTTTGGAAAGTTTCGATTGATGGCGGTGATGCCGCGCAGTTGACGGATAAATATACAAACTCTCCGGAAGTCTCGCCTGACGGAAAATGGATCGTCTGTTCATATCGTGAAGACGTCAATTCAACATGGAGATACGCGATTGTTCCCTTTGACGGAGGTGAGCCTAGCAAGGTCTTTGATTTGCTCGGCAAAAAGGGAAACTTTCGCTGGTCACCCGACGCACACTCTCTTAACTACCTCCGAGATACCCAAGGCGGCGTCACAAACATCTGGAGTTTACCTTTAGACGACAAGCCTCCAAAGCAATTAACGGATTTTAAGACTGACCAAATATACAATTTCGCATGGTCGCAGGACGGCAAACAACTTATCCTTGCACGCGGCACGACCACGAGCGATGTTGTCTTGATTAAGGATTTCAAGTGAGCCATGGGAAGTTGATTGAGCGGCTACTACGAAAATGGAACGTTACCCGACATGTAATAAAACCTATACTGACGAGACGCTAAATGGGCTCCACTGAAAGCAAAGCCGCGCTTTAAGGAATTGCTGCGAAAGGTCGGCCTGCCGGAATAGAATTTTATGAAACGATACGCTGAATTCAGGTGTGAGTAAGCCTATGATCGAGACAATCCAACACGCCGACGGACGCGTCGAGCTAAATGCGGACGCGGAAGAGAATATCCGCTCATCGTCGCTATTTAACGAAGACCTCGCACCGGTGCCGGTCGCCAAACGTAACTGGACGACGTATAACTACGCCGCGCTTTGGATCTCGATGGCGCATTGCATACCGACGTATATGATGGCGTCGGGGCTGATCTCGGCGGGGATGAACTGGTGGCAGGCGTTGTTTACGATCCTGCTCGGCAATACGATCGTACTTGCGCCGATACTGCTCAATTCGCATCCGGGAACAAAATACGGCATTCCGTTTCCGGTGTTTGCACGGGCGGCGTATGGCACAATGGGGTCGAACCTGCCGGCGTTGATGCGAGCGATCGTGGCGTGTGGTTGGTTTGGCATTCAGGCGTGGATCGGCGGGCAGGCGCTACAGACCTTTTTCGCGGCGTTTATTCCCGGTTGGGCAACGTTATTAGGTGGCCCGATCGGCGGACACACGCCGACCGAATGGCTTTCTTTTATGCTCTTCTGGGGCCTTAACATAGTCATCATCTACCGCGGAATGGACCTGCTCAGAATGGTCGAGAACTGGGCCGCTCCGTATGTTTTGGTGATGACTGGTCTGCTCCTGACCTGGATCTTGTATCAGGCGGGCGGCATTGGTTTTTTGCTGCATGAACCGGGCAAGTTCAGTACCTTTGGCGAATTTTGGCCCATATTTATTCCGAGTTTGACGGGCATGATCGGCTTTTGGGCGACGCTTTCGCTCAACATGCCTGATTTTACACGCTACGGCAAGAGCCAGAAGGAACAGGCGGTCGGGCAGGTCATCGCATTGCCGACGACGATGGTGGTGTTTGCCGCGATGGGCATTTTGATCACATCGGCAGCGGTCGTCGTCTTTCCGCATATGAATCCGGCCGACGCGTGGGACCCGGTAAAGCTTGTCGGACAATTTTCACAGCCTGTCGTCGTCGCGATCTCGATGTTTACGGTCGTCGTCGCGACGCTTTCGGTCAATATTGCGGCGAATGTCGTTTCACCCGCGAATGATTTTGCCAACGCATTTCCAAAACTTATCTCATTTCGCACCGGCGGCCTTATCACGGGCATCATCGGCATCCTGATGCAGCCGTGGAAGCTGCTCGCCGACCCAAGTGGTTATATTTTTGGTTGGCTTGTCGGATATTCGGGCGGGTTGGGATCGATCGCCGGTGTTTTGATAGCGGATTATTGGCTTGTTCGCCGAAAGAATTTGAATCTTGGCGACCTCTACCGCAGCAAGGGCATTTATGGCGGCTGTAACTTTCGAGCGGTAATCGCAACGCTTCTGGGTTGCTTTTTTGCGTGGATAGGCCTGATAATTCCATTGTTCCGTCCACTTTACGACTATGGATGGTTTGTGGGCTTTGGTGTCGCGTTTTTCGTGCACTGGGCGTTGATGGTGGTTTTGCCTCCAAAGGAAATTACACCGCAGAGACGCGAAGACGCTGAGAAGATATAAGACAATTGATTTGTTCTTAATAAACGGGTTTTGGTTCTCCCTCTGCGTCTAAGCGACTCTGCGGTGAAAATATTATGAAGTACGAAAGAGTTAAAAATTTTTACAACGGCGAGTTTGTTGACAGTGCATCTGCCGAAGATCTCGAAGTCGTTTCGCCGCTCGATGGCAATTTGTTGTCGACGGTGCCGATGTCAACGACCGATGAACTGAACAAGGCGGTCGCATCTGCAAAAAAGGCGTTCGAATCTTGGGGTCATTTGCCGATAAAAGAACGGGCTCAGGTGTTTTTCCGCTACCGGAACCTGCTCGAGCAAAACTCGGACGAGATCACTGCTCTGATCTCCGAGGAGAACGGTAAGACCATAGACGAAGCACGCGCCGAAGTCGATAAAAGCATCGAGCTAACGGAATTTGCGTGCTCGATGCCGCAGCTTGTGTCGAATGAGGTATTGGAAGTTAGTCGCGGCGTTGAGTGTCGGATCGAGCATTTTCCGGTGGGCGTGGTCGCGTCGATCGCGCCGTTCAATTTTCCGCTGATGGTGCCAAATTGGACTATGCCAAATGCTCTCGTGCTTGGCAACACAATGATAATGAAGCCAAGCGAGCTTGTGCCGCTATCGGTCGTCCGCATGGCTCAATTGCTAAAGGACGCAGGCCTACCGGAGGGCGTTTTCAACGTCATAAACGGCGGCAAGGATATCGTCGAGGGCATCTGCGCCCACAAGGATATCGAGGC
Source organism: Chloracidobacterium sp. (assembly GCA_043749325.1). Lineage (GTDB taxonomy): Bacteria > Acidobacteriota > Blastocatellia > Pyrinomonadales > Pyrinomonadaceae > OLB17. The sequence continues at coordinate 8,699 of JAYVDQ010000198.1, forward strand.
CGTCAGCTTTGTAGGCTCGACCAAGGTCGCAAAGCTCGTCTATCAGCAGAGTACGCACACCTTGAAACGCTGCGTTTCCCTCGGCGGAGCTAAAAATCATCTTTTCGTTTTGCCCGACGCAAATCCTGCGATGACCGCGTCGAATGTCACGGCTTCGATGTCGGGCTGTGCCGGACAGCGATGTATGGCGGCGTCGGCGATGCTGGCGGTCGGCAATGTTGATCCGATAATCGATCAAATATGCGTTGAGGCACGAAAGGTTGTGCCCGGACAAAACCTTGGTGCGGTGATCTCGCAGGCGGCAAAAACGCGCATCGAAGACTACATTTCCGAGGCCGAACGCAATGGCGCCAAGATCCTGGTTGATGGCCGCGGTGCGGTCGTAGCCGGAAAAGAAAACGGCACCTATGTCGGGCCGACCGTGATCGATTTTGTCACGCCCGGCATGTCGGTTGCGACCGAGGAGATATTCGGACCGGTTATCTCGATCATGCGGACCACCACGCTGGACGAGGCGATCAAGATCGAAAACGACAATCCGTACGGCAACGCGGCTGCTGTGTTCACGCAAAGCGGCGGCTTGGCGCGTTATGTTATGGAGCACGCCAGTGCGGGAATGATCGGCGTCAATATCGGTGTTCCCGTGCCGCGTGAACCGTTCTCATTCGGCGGCTGGAACGATTCGCGGTTTGGTGCCAACGACATCACGGGCAAAAGCTCGATCGAATTTTGGACAAAATTAAAGAAAACAACGACCAAATGGAACCCCGAAGCGGGTGTCAACTGGATGAGTTGATTGTCAAACATGCAGAATAAATTGAAGATCGTTGTAATAATGCTGAGCATTCCCTTTATTACGCTGCTGGTTGTGAAAACTCAGACAGCAAGTGCGCAGACAAGGGTTGAAACAGCCGGTCAAAAATTCAAGAACATTAAGGTTCTAAACGATATGCCGGCCGAACAGCTGGGCAAGGTTATGAATATTTTTGCCGCAAGCCTGGGGGTCGATTGCAACTATTGCCATACCGTTGACGATTTTGCGAAGGATGGCAAGCGCGAAAAAGAGACAGCCCGTAAAATGATCAAAATGACAATGGCGATCAACAAAGAGAATTTCAACAATCGCCCGCAGGTCACCTGCAACTCATGTCACAATGGCCATGAGCAGCCTCAAAATGTGCCAAATCTTAATCCGATTGCCGAGCCCGAACGGCCGGCGCAACCCGCAACCAAAACGACTATCGACCAGATCGTTGATAAATACATCACCGCTCTGGGCGGAGCCGCAAAACTTGCGAGTGTAAAGTCGATGTCTGTAAAGGCAAGCCGTATTGAGCCTGACGGCAAGGCGACGGAACCTGAAATGATCTGGTACAAAGGCAACAAATACGCCTCGGACACGACATATAGTAAGGCGGTTGTCAGCGAGCGGTATGACGGCACTACGGCGACCAAATACGGCGGCCCGCACGGCTCGATTCCGCTAAAGGCAGACGAGGCTGAGCAGATCAAACGCGAGGCCGAGCTGTTTTCACCTGCAAATTTGAAAACGATCTATCCGAAGATGGATTTTCGGTCATTGGACAGGATAGACGGACGCGAAGTTTATGCCGTCACGGCGACGACGGCTTCGAATCTGCGAGAGTCGTTATATTTTGATGTGGTAACCGGTCTCCTTGTTAGACGAACGGCGTCAATTCAGACCATGTTTGGCAGGTTTGTTTACCAGGTCGATTATGCCGATTATAAAGCGGTCGGCGGCGTTAAGATGCCTATGACGACCAAGTATTCGATGCCGAATATTCGCTGGACGCGAAAGATCATGGAGGCAAAGATCAACGCGCTTGTCGGCGATGATAAGTTTATGGCGCCGGCCGGCAGCAACTAGTAAAACTATGTCAAGAATAATCAAGTGTGGACTTATTCAGGCGCATAATGTCGGGCCCACCGATGCGCCGATACCCGAGATAAGGCAGGCAAATATCGATCATCAGATGAAGATGGTCGAGGACGCCGCGCGGCAGGGCGTGCAGATGCTTTGTTTTCAAGAAGTTTTCACAATGCCTTATTTCTGTGCCGAGCAGCAGACGCGTTGGTACGATGCGGTGGAGAAAATTCCCGATGGCCCGACCGTCAAGCTGATGCAGGAAGTCGCCAAGCAGCATGGTATGGTGATCGTCGTCCCGATCTATGAGGAGCAGCAGACGGGCGTCTATTACAATACCGCCGCGGTGATCGATGCCGACGGCAAATACCTTGGCAAATACCGCAAGACGCACATCCCGCACGTCAATCCCGGTTTTTGGGAGAAATTCTACTTCAAGCCGGGCAATCTCGGCTATCCGTGCTTTGACACGGCGTTTGCCAGGATCGGCGTTTATATTTGCTACGACAGGCATTTTCCCGAAGGCGCGCGATGTCTGGGCCTGAATGGGGCAGAAATAATCTTTAACCCGTCGGCGACCGTCGCCGGCCTCTCGGAATATCTATGGAAACTCGAGCAGCCGGCACATGCCGTCGCTAACGGCTATTTCGTCGGAGCTATCAATCGCGTCGGCATGGAGGCACCGTGGAATATTGGCGAATTCTACGGCCAAAGCTATTTCTGCGATCCGCGCGGCCAGATCATCGCCGAAGGCTCGCGTGACCAGGACGAATTGGTCGTCGCCGATCTCGATATGGACAAGATCCGCGAGGTTCGCAACACGTGGCAATTCTTTCGCGACCGCCGTCCCGACGCTTACGGGCCGATCGTGGCTGACTAGAAAATGACGATTATGCGACAACTGATTCAGATGACAGCGATCGCCGCGACCATGTTTTTATTGGCCGCGTTTGTTGCCGCGCAGACGACGGCGCAGATCGAGCGAGATCTGCTGGCCAAAATAAAGAAGATCGACAAAGCGTCAGCCTACACCAGCGCAACGCGCAATGACGATCTTCTGGCAAAGGTAAATGCCGATTTTAAGGCCAGCTTGCTGAAATATACCAGGCTTGCTCCGACCCTGCGTTACGGTTTCCCGCAACTGTCCAAGGAGATCGACATCGTTACCTCCGCCGATAAGAAGTTCCGCGTTTATACATGGGACCGGCAGGATGGCGGAACGATGCATTTTTACGAAACTGTCTATCAGTATCTTGGGGACAAGGGCAGAGTATTTTCACGCGGCATCCCGGTCTCAAAAAACGAGAATAGAGAGGGGGCTGATCCTCATGCTTTTGCCATTGATATATTTTCACTTGATACCAAATCGGGAACTGTTTACATGCTGCTCTCGTCGTCAACTCTTTCGACTTCGGAGTCCACGCAGCAGATCGATTTGTTCAAAATAAAAGGCAATTTGCTGGATAACCGCGTCAAGCTTATAAAAACAAAGAAAGGGCTGACCAATACGCTTGGATTTGAATTCGATTTCTTTTCTGTCGTGGACCGGCCGGAGCGCCCGTTGAGGCTGATCTCGTACAACTCCGCGACCAAGACGATAAAACTGCCGATAGTTATTGTCGATAAGAAATATCAGTATGGCCGGGTTACGTCGAGATCGATCACATACAAGTTTAATGGCACGTATTTTGTAAAGGTCAGCTAGGTTTACGTCGTTCAATTTATGGACAACTCTTATTGCACACCGCTCGACATCACCCAGATCGAGCAAAATTTTTCGGAGATCAATCCGGCGATGTCCGCCGCGGAAGCTGGCGTCGAGGCTAATCGCTGCCTCTATTGCTACGACGCTCCGTGCATGCACGCGTGTCCGACCCATATTGACGTGCCGTCGTTTATCAAAAAGATCGCGAGCGGCAATTTGCTCGGTTCGGCACGGGTGATATTCGACGCCAATCCTATCGGTGCGACCTGCGCCCGCGTCTGCCCGGTCGAGGTGCTTTGCGAAGGGGCATGTGTCGAAAAAACGCTGCTTCAAAAGCCGATAGAGATCGGCCGTCTCCAGCGCTACGCGACCGATTATGCAATGGACGGAGGCAAACAGATATTCGAAAAAGGCGAGCCGAACGGCAAGTCTGTCGGCATCGTCGGCTCCGGACCGGCTGGCCTGTCGTGCGCGACCTATCTCGCGCGGCTCGGTTATGACGTGACGATCTATGAGCGGCAGGCCCAGGCGGGCGGGCTCGATACCTACGGCATGGCGGAGTACAAAATGCCTCAATCGGTTTCGCTGAGCGAGGTCGAGCATATTGCCGGGCTTGGCGTTAAGTTCATGCTGAACACCGAAATCGTCGCCGCCGGCACCGGTGACCCCGAGGTGCTCGGCGAAGTAAACAGAGTGAGCTTTGACCTGCTCAAAGAATGGCACGACGTTGTATTTCTCGCGGTAGGCCTTGGCGATACCAATAAGATGAATATCCCCGGCGAAGATCTCGACGGCGTCATAGACGCTCTGCACTTTATCGAGAAGATAAAAACACGTGATTGGAAAAGCGTACCCCTCGGCAAAACGGTCGCCGTCATCGGCGCCGGAAACACGGCCATCGACGCCGTTACGCAGGCCAAACGTCTCGGAGCCGAAAAGGTTGTGATGGTCTATCGCCGCACCGAAAAGGACGCCTCGGCGTACGAATACGAACTTGAACTAGCAAAAAAAGACGGTGTCGAATTTG
>JAYVDQ010000199.1:0-12627 GCA_043749325.1 Chloracidobacterium sp.
ATAAAAACCAGGGCAAGCGGCACTGTGAGCCAATTTACGGGGCGAAATCCGGCGATCAAACAGATGGCCAGAACGAGCAGCCCCTGGAGCGTCGCAACCGTTGCTCCGCCGAGCGTCTTGCCGATCATCACACTAACGCGGGGCACCGGAGCAACGAGCGTTTCTTTCAGGAATCCGAACTGACGGTCCCACAGAAGCCCGATGCCGGAAAAAACCGACGTAAAAAGCACCGACATTCCGATCACACCCGGAGCGACGAACTGAAGATAGCTGCCATTTCCCGCCTTTTGAAAGACAGGCCCGAGACCAAAACCGAGCACCAGCAGGTACAAAAGCGGCTGGCCCAGCGACGCGACGATCATTGCCCGCGAACGCGTGTATCGTTTTAACTCTCTCAACCAAAGTATATAGATAGCGTTCATGTTATTTTTTCCACATTTTGGCCATTTCGCGGATTTGATCGGACGCGCCGGCCTTTTCGTCGCGGATCGGCGATCCCGTAAGCTCAAGGAAAGCCGCCTCAAGCGAATCAGTCCCGGTCTGTTGTTTAAGCTCGTCGGGCGAGCCTTGGGCGATTATCCTGCCGTGATCGATCACCGCGATGCGCTCGGCGACGCGCTCAGCCTCATCCATGTAATGCGTGGTTAGAAATACCGTAACGCCCTCACTCTCGTTAAGGTTTTTGACGTGTGTCCAAAGCTGATTGCGGCTTTGAGGATCGAGGCCAAGTGTGGGTTCGTCGAGGAAAAGAATCTTTGGCGTGTGCAGAAAACCGCGAGCGATCTCAAGCCTGCGTTTCATTCCGCCGGAGAATGTTTTTACAAAATCTTTCTGTCTGTCCCACAGCTCGAAAAGATTTAGCAGCATCTCAGTCCGCTCGTGCCGCTCTTTTCGCGGTACGTGATAGAGCACGCCGTGGAGGTCCATATTCTCGAACGCGGTCAGTTCGCCATCAAGGCTCGGATCCTGAAAAACAATGCCGAAGCGTTTGCGAACCTCGTTGGGCCGTGCCATCGGATCGAGGCCGTCGATCTCCATGCGGCCGCTCGTCGGTTTTAGCAACGTCGTCAGCATCTTGATCGTTGTCGTTTTGTCCGCCCCATTAGGCCCGAGAAACGCAAAAATCTCGCCCGCCGCGACGTCAAACGACACGTTATCGACAGCAGTGACCTCACCATATTGTTTTACAAGATTTTCGACTTTTATCATTGGTAAAGAAATATCAAAAACCGTAGCCTACATTCTCCGCCGCTTTTGCATCCGCATCCAGATCAGGTTTCCAACGCAACACGGGTTTGCGTGCAGCCGTCGCCTCGTCCAAACGGCCGATGCGGGTGGAATGCGGAGCATTAATGACGAGCTGCGGATCTTCCTGAGCTTCGCGGTCGATGTCTTTCATTGCTTCAATAAAGGCATCGAGGTCGGCGCGGCCGACGGATTCGGTCGGCTCGATAAGCATCGCCCCCTCGACGACGAGGGGGAAGTAAACGGTCATTGGGTGAAAGCCGTAATCGATCAAACGCTTGGCAATGTCAAGCGTAACAACGCCCTTTTTCAACTGATTTTTATGCGAGAAGATAGCCTCATGCATACAGTCGCCGTGAAATGGTTTGTCATAAACATCGGCGAGCTCATTTGAAACATACCGGGCGTTCAAAACCGCGGATTCGGTCGCTTCCTTAAGGCCTTCATTGCCGTGAGTATAAATATATGACAATGCACGCACCATCATGCCGAAGTTGCCGTAAAACGCCTTTACACGGCCGATCGAGCCGGAGTAGTCGTAGTTTAGCCGGTACGCATCGCCATTCTTTTCGATCCGCGGCGTCGGCAGAAACGGGGCGAGTTCAGCCGTACAAAGACAAGGCCCGCAACCCGGTCCGCCGCCGCCATGCGGGGTCGAAAATGTTTTATGCAGGTTGAGGTGGATGACGTCGACGCCCATATCGCCCGGACGGGCGACGCCCACGAGGGCGTTCATATTTGCACCGTCCATATAGACGAGGCCGCCCGCGGCGTGGATCGTGTCGCAGATCTCGCGGATATTGGTCTCGAAAATGCCGACCGTGTTCGGATTTGTGAGCATCAGCCCGGCGACGTGGCCTTCGTCGCAAAGCTCGTGAAGGTGGGCCATGTCGGTCAACCCTTCGGAGGTCGAACGGACCGTTTTGACGGTAAAGCCTGACATCGCCGCCGACGCCGGATTAGTGCCGTGGGCTGAATCGGGAATGAGCATCACACGTCGGTCCTTCGACGCTTCGCCGTCCCGCTGGTCGAGAAATGCCCTGATGAGCATCACGCCGGTCATCTCGCCCTGAGCCCCGGCGGCGGGCTGCAATGAGATACCAGCCAGGCCGGTGATCTCACACAGGTCCTCCTGTAGATGATAGATCAGTTCTAAGGCGCCTTGTGTTTCTTCCTCGGGAGCAAGCGGATGTAACCCGGCAAAACCGCCGATCCGCGCGACCTTCTCATTAAGTCGCGAATTGTACTTCATTGTGCACGAGCCGAGCGGATACATTCCGAGATCGATCGAGTAATTCCACGTCGATATCCGCGTAAAATGGCGGACGACATCGACCTCAGAGACCTCAGGAACGCCTTCGAGATCGTCGTCCCGCCGCAATTCGGCTGGCAAAACATCTTCCGTCACCGGAACGTCCAGTTTCGGCAGACGATAACCAATGCGTCCGGTCTGCGACCGTTCAAAAATCAACGCCTCATTCTGCGTCGGGTGCGGTGTAACTTTTTTGATACTCATTGACTTAATAATCCTGAACTTTCCAATACTCGTGTCGACCACTCTGATGATGCAAGTGCAATAGAATTTCTTTTAGTTTCGTCGGCCCAATTAGAGAGCCAACCGCGCTGCCAAACTGCAATTTGAACTTGAAGCTCGACGAGTGAGGCAGCTGTCGCGGGCTCGGTTTCGGAGGCGGTCCACTCGATAAAATGTTTACTTTCTTCGAAAAGGTCGTAAACCGCATCTTTATTTTCGATGTTTCTCGAAAAAGATCTTACGCGGGCCAAATTGGCGGCGATACCACCAAGCCTGACCGGAACGGTGTCCGCCATATATCGGCCTTTTCTTTCCGAAATATTATTCATTGATTTCGAACACCTCTCGAACGATCGATTCGATCTTTGATCTTAGCCCTTCATCAAGCAACTCAAGTGTGACGTTTCCTTGACGAGGTCTGATATTTATCAGGGATTCAAAGGTCACCTCTTGTGTAAACGGTAGCCAGTCCGCTCCCCAAATATCCTCTTATTTACTTCCGGCTTCCAATAGAACTGCTTCGCAATCCGCGTGAAGGGTACCGCCGCCAGCAACAAGTTTCCGTTCGACATCAACGGCCAGCTTGATGTAGACCTCAAGAGACTTCAGCATCTCTTCTACCTGCTCATGTGTCGCTTTTTCCTTCAACAAATGGATCATCTGGTCTAAACTTTGGGCAATCCTTTCCTTGCAATTTCTTCGACAACACTGCAAAAACGGTCTAATTCCCACAGCGTCGTATAGACATTCGGCGTTATGCGAATGCCGGTAAATTCTTCGTGAACGATCGGCGTCGTGAAAATATAGTGCTTTGACATCAGATAGCCGCCAATGGCGGTCGGATCAATGCCGTCGATCTTGAAATTAGCGATAGCACACGACTGTTTCGGATCGAAAGACGTATTAAATCCAATCTTCGGCACGTCTTTGAGGCGGTTCATCCAATAACGCGAGAGGTATCGCAGCCGTTCTTCTTTGCGTTTGCCGCCGATCGCGTTGTGAAACAGGATCGCTTCGCCGATCGCGAGTCGCATGGCAGCCGAATGCGTGCCGATCTCTTCGTATTTCCGGATATCGTTCTTGTTTTTGTCTTCGGACGCCATCAACGCCCATACCTTCGCGATCTTGTCTTTTTTGACATAGAGCATGCCCGTACCTTTTGGGGCGTAGATCCATTTATGCAGCGAAGTGCCGAAATAATCACACTGCAGATCATCGCGTTTGAAATCAAACTGTGCGAATGAATGTGCTCCATCAACTATCGTCTCGATGCCGCGTGCCCGAGCCATTTCGCAGATTTTTTTTACCGGCAAGATCTGTCCGGTCAGATTTATCTGGTGTGAGACGAGAATCAATTTGGTTTTCGGCGTTACTGCTTTTTCAAATGCCGACGCGATGTCGTCAACATTTGATGGAGCGAGCGGGATCTTGATCAGATTTAATTTCAAACCCTCACGCAACTCACGTTGACGCAAGGTCGTCAGCATCCGTGGATAGTCCTGTGTCGTGGTCAGGATCTCGTCGCCGGCCTTAAAATCCATCCCCATAAGCAGGATCTCGAGCGATTCGCTGGCTCCGCGTGTGATAGCGATTTCCTCAGCGTCGCAGCCAAAAACCTCGGCCAATCCCGTGCGTATGGTTTCCGATTGCGGTTCCAATATCCGCCACATCGTATAGGCCGTCGCGTCTTCCTGCTGCCATGTGTAGCGGACAAACGCCTCGGTGACGATACGCGGGCTTGGGCTGACGCCACCGTTATTGAGATTGACGATGCCGCGCGTGACCGAAAACGCCTGCTGTATGGTTGCCCAATAATCTTCGTCCATCGCCGCTTCGATCGGCGAAAGATGATCGATGTGCTTGCCGGCGGCCTCGATATTGGAAAGAAGCGAGCCGACAATCGACGATGACAGGGCCATCAAGCCGAGGCCTTTGCCGGCAGACGAGAGAAAGCGTCTGCGATCAATATCATTTCGAATTGTCATTCACCTTTCTCCTTTTTTCGATTTCGCAATGCCAGTGTAATGCCAATCACCACGATAACTAGAAAAACCGGGACGATACAGATCAATATTTCAGTTGTACCAAAGATCATTTTTCCCCGTGCTTGTCTTCCGATTGCTCGTCCGATGATTTAGCATCTTTTGACGGCCCACTATTCGCCAGAAGCAAGAGTCCGACGGGGGTTATGATCAAAAATGCAGGGCCGAAGCAAATCAGGAATTCGCCGTAATCAAACAGATAGTTCATTTACAAACCGGAAAGCGCCGTTACCAACGCATCTATCTGTTCACGCGTATTTGTTTCCGTTACGCAAACGAGAAAATCGTTGTCACGGCCCGCGTAATATTTTGATAACGAAAGCCCGCCGATAATATTGTTGTGCGTCCGCACGTTTTCCAATATTTCTTTTGCCGGAACCGGACCGCGGACCACAAACTCATTAAACTTTGGTGCCGAAAACGCGATGTTAAAACCATCGATACCGGCGATCTGTTTTGCCGCATAGGCGGCTTTCTGGGCGTTTTGCATTGCAACTTCCCGCAAACCTTTTTTGCCCATCGTCTCCATATAAATTGTCGCGGCGAGGGCGATCAGGCCTTGATTCGTGCAGATGTTCGAGGTCGCCTTTTCGCGGCGAATGTGCTGCTCGCGGGTTGACAGCGTAAGCACGAAACCTCGATTGCCATTCTTGTCGTAGGCCACGCCGCACAGGCGTCCGGGCATCTGTCTAACGAATTTATCCTGCGTCGCAAACAGCCCGACGTGCGGCCCGCCAAATCCCATCGGAACGCCCCATGACTGGCCTTCGCCGACGACGATGTCCGCACCGCACACGCCGGGCGATTTGAGCAGCCCGAACGAGATCGCTTCCGTTACAACGACAATAAATAACGCCCCGACGTCATGGGCTTTTTCAGCTAACGCCGTCAGATCCTCGACGCAGCCAAAGAAATTTGGCGATTGTACGACCAGAGCCGCTGTCTTGTCGTCGAGGGCAGAAAGATCGCCGACGCGGCCCGTCAGTTCGTCAAATGGGACAGTCTCGATCTGAGCTTCGCCGTGCTGCGTGTATGTCCGGGCGACCTCGCGATACTCGGGATGAACGCTGTCGGCGACAATGATCTTATTTCGCCGCGTCACACGCTGAGCCATCAGATATGCCTCCGCCATCGCGGTCGAACCGTCGTACATCGAGGCATTCGCCACTTCCATTCCTGTTAGTTGGCAGACGAGTGTTTGAAATTCAAAAATGTATTGCAGAGTGCCCTGCGAGATCTCAGGCTGATACGGGGTGTAGCTCGTAAAAAACTCGCTTCGCTGGATCAGATGATCGACGATCGTCGGCGAAAAATGCGAATAAACACCCGCACCGAGGAACGACGGCTTTGTCGCGGCGGTATTCTTAGCCGCCATTGCTTCCATTGCGGCGATCACTTCGGATTCGGCTAGCGGCTCGGTGATGTTGAGGGGGCGGTTTAACTGAACGTCAGACGGTATCGAGCGGAAAAGCTCATCAGCGGTAGAAAGGCCAACCATGCCGAGCATTTCGTCGCGTTCTTCGGGTGAATTAGGAATATATCTCATTAAAAGATGCTTTGCAGGATCGTTAGGTTCGTAAAGTTAATTTCAATAGAAGATGATACCAAAATCACAAGTCTAATTCGAAAACGCCGTGTCGATGCCGTATTGACCTGTTTGACAATCACCGACTGGCGTCTATACTTCAAAAATCACTTTCAGCAAAAAAATAGATGTGTGAGACCCGGCGGACGGCGTTTGCGTTTCGCAGGATCTGACAATTTACGGAGGACTCAATGACTACTAAATATCTTTCATCCACAGCGATCGTGCTTGCCATTTTTATGCTGCTCTCGGCGGCGAGTGCCCAAGAGAAACCGGCCGCTTCGCCCGCCCAAGTGCCGCCACCGCGTGCAAAAGACGGGCGAAAATTGCTTACCGCACTTGATCTGCTTCATATTGCGGGTGTCGGCGGCCCGCGTTTGTCGCCGGACGGGACAAAGGTTGCCTACACGGTCAGCGAAACCAAAACCGAGAAAGATAAGGAGTGGAAAGCGACAACCCACGTATGGGTCGTGCCGACCGGGGTGGGTGCGGCAAGACAATACACGCGAGGCGATAAGAGTGCTTCCGGTCCCGAATGGTCGCCGGATGGCAAGCTGCTTGCTTTCCTTTCCGACCGCGAAAAAGACGGCGAGCGCCAGGTATGGATGATGATGGCGGACGGCGGCGAAGCGTGGGCAGTTACGTCCCACAAGGGCAGCATCAGCTCCTTTCGCTTTTCGCCGGACGGTAAGCAGATCCTCCTGACCGCCGTCGATCAGCCGAACAAAGACGAGGAAGACCGCAAAAAGGTCAAGGACGACACCTTGGTGATCGACCGGGATCTCAAGATGGCGCACCTCTGGCTTTGGGACATTGAAAAGAAACAGGAAAAGCGACTGACAGAGGGCAGCTATACAGTCAGCGACGGACAATTCTCGCCCGACGGGACGCGGGTCAGCTATACGACGAGGCCGACACCCGGTGCCGACGACGGCGGGTTTAGCGATGTATGGGTGCTGACCGTGGCGAGCGGCGATAAGACCAAACTGGTGGAGAATGCCGGTTCGGACGATAACGCGCGGTGGTCACCTGATGGGCGGTGGATCGCCTACATAGGCAGCACGGACAAGCCCGGTGGTGTTGACCCGACCAATTTATACCTAATCGCCGCGGCGGGCGGCACGCCAAAACAAATCGCAACGAAATTTGACCTCAACGTCGGCACGCCGGTCTGGTCACGCGACGGCGGCTCGATCTATTTCAGTGCGAATACGCTTGAGGCAAACGAAGTGTTTCGCTGCGACGTGGCATCCGGTACGGTCAGCCAGCTCACTCGGAGCGGCGGCGTGACGGGAATTGGCGAGATAAGCGCCGACGGCAAAACGATTGTCGGGACTATGTCGGGAGCAAAGCAGCCGACCGAGATTTATCGTACGAATGCCGATTTTTCCACGATAAACACGATTACGGATCACAATTCGTGGCTTAAAGACTACGCGATCGCCGAATCCGAGGTAGTTAAATGGAAGAGCAAGGACGGCACTGACATTGAGGGTGTTTTGACCAAGCCCGTCGGCTATGTTGGGAATCAAAAGGTCCCGTTCCTGCTCAATCCGCACGGCGGGCCGACCGGGGCGTCGATCAACTCATTTAGCGGCACGGTTCAGGTGCTCGCGGCCAACGGCTTTGCCGTATTACAGCCAAATTTTCGCGGATCGACCGGCAAGGGGATCGCTTTCGCGCGAGCTAACAAGAATACATGGGGCAAAGGCGACTACGACGACTGCATGACCGGTGTGGACGCGATGATCGCCCGCGGGATCGCCGATGCTGACAAATTGGGTGCGTTTGGCTGGTCCTACGGCGGCTATATGACATTCTGGATTCTGACGCAGACGGACCGTTTCAAGGCAGTAAGCCCCGGTGCCGGTCTCACGAATATTTATTCTATGTACTCGCAAACCGATATTCACCACTATCTCAACTGGTTCTATACTGACAAATCTCCGTGGGAAGCACCTGACCTCTATTTTGACCGCTCACCGATGAAATACGTAGCCAACGTAAAGACCCCTGTGATGATAATGCATGGCCAGGTCGACACCCGCGTGCCGATCGCGCAGGCGCAGGAGTTTTATCAGGCAATGAAAGAACGAAATATTCCGGTCGAATTCATCGTCTATCCACGTGAGAATCACGGCTTTACCGAGCCGCGTCATGTAATGGACCGCGTACAGCGGTATGTGAGATTTTTTGCGAAATATCTTAGTTCGCCCGTGATTACGGAACCTATGGCCCCATAACAATTCATATAAAAAGGGCGGGTCAAAAAAGCCCGCCTTTTTCAATTACGTTCGCTCGGAGCTAATTCTTAAGGCCTGCGCTTACCACGGCGCCGGCCTCGATCTCAAGCACGCTCTCGGCAGCCCGATCAACGTTGGTCTCCGTCTTTGACGTCGCCTTATTTTGCAGCGTCACCTGCCCCGATTGTAGCGAAACGAGCTTATAATCGACCTGGGTGTCGTAGTTGCCTGAAACGCCTGTGTTGGTAATCTTTCCAAACATCCCGCCGATCTTGGCCGCCGTCGATTGCTTCAGTTTGGAAAAATCGCTCGTTAGCACGTAATCGCAGCCGGCGTTGCGGGCATCAGCCTCGCTTCCGACTGAAACGCCCTCAATATTGCCGGTCGTTAGTTTCTGCGCCAGAAACGCCTGCATATTTGTTATCGAAATACTCTCACCGCCGCGATTTGTCGGTGGCAGCACACCGATCCGGATCGTGCCTGTTTTTTTCGCCTCTGGAGTTCCGCTTTGCATCGTCTGCGTCGATACGACCGGCTTTGATTTTGGTTTGTCCTCATCGTCATTACCGGATTGGGCTCCGCGCATCATTGCCGCAATATCCGGGCGGCCGTAGAGTTCCTGTGAGTTATCGGTCCGGGCGTAGCCTTGCGGGATATCAAACAAAGCGGCATCCAGCGTGGCCTTAGAAAATTCAAGCGTTTCGGTTGACTGCGTGAAACTCATGCCGCCGCCATCCATATTCATTGTCCGGGTTTCGGTCAACGCAAAACCCAGCTTGCCGCCGCCGGTCGAGCGGACGTGAACCTCGTCCCGGCAGCCACCGTCTCTTTCCGTGGGCATCTGAGGCGTTTGCGGACGCATCGTGAACGGACATGAAAACTCCGGCAGATCGATGTACCAGCCATCCGTTTCCATGCTCATATTTTGTTTTGCGCAGGCGTCCGGCGAGGCCTCCACAGACATCGAACTCTTGATGTGCCGCGCCGTCATCCCGAACATCTGTTTTCTTTCACCGGTATCGGTAATGTTTGAAATATATGTAATGCTGCCACCGCGAGTAGTCGGGTTTTTCGTTTTAGGAGCCGGACTTTTGGGAGCCGGAGCGTCGCCGGCACCGGTATCAAAAGGCTCGATCGCATACATCTTTTTCTTGTCGCTTATCTTGAGATTTTGTTTTAGATCGCATTGCTCCACGTCGGCCACATCGCCGCCCATTCCCATGAAACCGCCGCTCTCGGTCCGCTTTCGCGGCCCCTTTACATAGGTCGTCGATTCCATCTTCTGGCCGTTCATCGAGGTGGTCTGTTTGATCTTGTAGTTTTGAGCCGAAGCGTGGGCTACGGCCAGCAGGCAGAAAACAGCGACGATCGCATAAGAAAAATATTGTTTTTTCATGATAATTCGTTCTCCCTTGATAAAAGATATTAGTTTAACCTAACGAATCAAAATTACGGGCCGAAAAATGAAAACGAGGCTCTGAGCTAATCCAGAACCTCGATCAAATCAAAGAACTAAAGACGCAAACGCACTAAGCGCTTGCCTCAAGGTACTCTTCGTATTCGACCGCCGCCAGCATGGCGTCTGCCTCGCCGGGGTTGTCCATCTGGACCTTGATCATCCAGCCGGCTCCGTACGGATCGTTATTGACGGCCTCGGGAGTGTCGTTGAGACCGTCATTGACCTCGGTTATTTCGCCGCTGATCGGCATAAATACCTCGGACACGGCCTTGACCGACTCGACCGAGCCAAATGCCTCGTGAGCCGACAGTTTATCGCCGACTCGCGGCATATCGATATACACCACGTCGCCAAGCGAATGCTGGGCGTAATCGGTTATGCCAACCGTGGCAATGTCGCCGTCAACGCCGACCCATTCGTGATCTTTGCTGTAGCGTAGATTTTCAGGAATATTAGACATAGAAAATTAGTAATGACCTCTTTAAAAATTTAAATACAAAAGCTAGTTTTGCCGCTTGTAGAAGGGCGTTGGAACGATCTTAGCTGCCAGATGCCTGCCTCGTACATCAATTCTAATTTCTTGGCCGACTTTTGCAAAGTCCACGGGCAAGAATGCGAGGCCGATGTTCTTTTTCAGATATGGTGCAGGGCTGCCCGATGTCACCACGCCGGCCTTGGCATCACCAACATACACGTCATAGCCGTCGCGGGCAATCCCCGGCTCGGTCATTTCGAAGCCAACGAGCTTTCGCGATAATCCCTTTTCCTTGAGAGCGGCGAGAGCGTCATGGCCGGTAAATTCGCCCTTATCGAGCTTAGTGATCCAACCCAGATTGGCCTCTAATGGCGTGATATCGTCATCCAGCTCGTGGCCGTAGAGCGACATTGCCGATTCGAGTCGCAGTGTGTTGCGTGCCGCGAGGCCGCAGGGCAGTATGCCCTCGGCTGAACCAGAACTGCCGGTTTCGAGAAATTTGTTCCAAAGCTGCTCCGCACATTCCGGTGCAGCATAGACCTCAAATCCATCCTCGCCCGTGTAGCCGGTGCGCGAGATGATCGACTCAACGCCGTCAACCCAGCCCTCCGTAAAGTGATAGTACGAGATCGCCGAAAGATCGGTTTCGGTGAGCTGTTGGACGATACCGACAGCGTCCGGCCCCTGGACTGCGATCTGACAAAATTCGCCGCTTGCGTTAGTCAGAGCACATCGGTCTGCATTTTCGTCATGATGAGAAGTGAACCATGCCCAATCCTTCTCGGTCGTTCCGGCATTGACCACAAGCAGCAGCTTTTCCTCGCCAAAGCGATAGACAAGCAGATCGTCAACCACGCCGCCAGCCTCGTTGGTCAAAGCCGAATAATGAGCCTGTCCGTCGATCAAACGCGTCACGTCATTGGTCGTCAGGCGATTGACAAAATCAATAGCACCCGGGCCGTCCACCCAGATCTCGCCCATGTGCGACACGTCAAAAAGCCCCGCGCGTGTCCGGCAACGCATGTGTTCCTCTATCACGCCCGCCGGATATTGCACCGGCATATCCCAGCCGCCAAAATCGACCATCCGCCCGCCCAGCTCGCGATGCACCGCATTCAACGGCGTCCGCTTAAGTTCTGTTTCAAACATACTAGAGAAGTGTAATTTAGAGGATTTGTCCGCACAAGATTGCAATGGCGAAAAATTATCCGACTGTCGATTTTGAACAGTTGAGCCCCCATCCTTGCTAAAAAAAGCGGCCCGGAGGCCGCCTTTTTGGTTTGGGTTATGGACGGGAAATTATTCCAATCCGGTAAAGTTAACATCCGCCAGGTTGTCGCCAACCTCGACAGTTCGGGATGCAAAACGGTATTGCCGTGAGGCAACGCCGATCGTGTACGTTGCGGCGGCTATGTTATCAAAGGTGTAGTAGCCGAACGAACTCGTCGTTACCCTCCTTGCAAAGCCGTCTCCGTCGACGATCGTTACCGTCGCGTTCCGCAAGCCGCGGCCGTCAGAGCTTGTTACCCTGCCAGAGACTGTGACGCCACGCGAAACGGTGACCGAGACGCTGCCGCTCTGATCGTAGCTGGCCGAGATGACCATGCCGTTGACATCCGATGTGACGCCGCTAATGACCGAGTCGTCAAAGGTGACGCTCGATGAGCCGGTTGCGGCACCGTCCAGAACGTGGAACGTCACTCTGGCGATGCGGGTCGTTCCCTCAGGGATCGCCGTTATGGAAGCACTGGCACCGTTGAAGTTCTCAACGATACCGATATTGCCGTTAGCGGCGTCAGCGGCATTGACGTTGAGCGTTGTTCCGGCCGGTGCACCCTCGCCGAGCGTTATGTCAGGATTAACATTCACCCCGCTGACATCGCTGATCGCGAGCACCGCCGGGTCGAAGTGGAGCCCGAACTGGGTCCCGGCTTCGTTACCCTGTGCCGCCATCTCGATATCGACCGTGATGTCCGAGTTTCTGCTTCCAGACCTCGATACAACACGGACGATGCGAGCCGAGGCTGCTGCTTCGGATTCGACC
>JAYVDQ010000200.1:0-8521 GCA_043749325.1 Chloracidobacterium sp.
CGCAAAAATGCGAACTGACAGAATATCGAAAATGCTTATTTAGGTCAAGTCGAAAGCGTGTTTTACAGCGAAAAGCCAAATCGCGAACTGGCGATCGTCAAGCCGGCGATCGTCTTGGCGTCCTCGATCAAGCCGTCTCGGACCATTTCGAGAGCGGTTTCGAGCGGGATGCGTTCGATCTCGACAAATTCGTCTTCGTCCCGATTTTGGCTTGTCTCGGTGAGCTCGGTAGCTAAAAACAGATACATCTTTTCGGTCAGGAAGCCAGGCGAAACGTAAAATTCGGCGATCTTTTCAATTCTTTCAGCACGAACGCCGATCTCTTCTTCAAGCTCGCGTGCGGCTCCCGTTTCCGGTAATTCGTCGCCGTCTAACGAACCGGCCGGAATTTCGAGCAGATATTTGCCAGCCGCGTGACGGTATTGACGGACAAGGGCGACCGTTTTGTCCGCGAATACCGGAACAATAACGGCGCTGCCGGGATGGACGACGATATCGCGGTCATATTCGGCTTCGCCCTCGCGGAGATGGTCGCGGCGGACGTCAAAGATCTTTCCTTTGTATATTGGTTGGCTGGCGAGAGTTTCGGGTTTCATAATTGTGTGGCTAAATTGAAATATACCATTTCGAGGCAATTGCGATAGAATACGGAAATAGTTTGGTAACAACTTTATTGAGAAATATGAAAACAGTATTTGACGCAGAGATACACGAAGAACTTATTGAGCGACTCGGTAAATTAAGCCCTGATACGGAACGGCAATGGGGCAAGATGTCGGCGGGGCAAATGATGGAGCATTCGGCCCGGGCACTCGAAATGGCGACGGGCCAAAAACCGATGTCGCAGGCCTTTGTTGGGAAAGCGATCGGCTGGATATTTAAAGGCAGTTTTTTGGGTGAAAAGCCTTTTCCGCAAAATTCCCCGACCGGGCCGACCCTGATCATAAAGGACGAGCCCGACTTCGAGATGACCAGGACCAGATTGGCAGATCTGATAAATGACTTTCACAGTCTGGGCGAGAGTGGAACGGGCGGCAATATTCACGGCTTTTTTGGCCGTTTGAGCGGCAAACAGTGGGGCGAAACGCAATATAAACATTTGGACCATCATCTGCGGCAGTTTGGGGTGTAGGTTATCGTAGAGCCCTTACTTACGTGCGGGCTACTGACACGTGCGGGCGGCGAAGCGGGGGACACTATGGCGAAATATCGCATTGGATTGGGCGTTACCGGGGGCATCGCGGCCTATAAGGCCGTCGAAACTCTAAGGCTGCTGCAAAAGGCGGGCTGCGAGGTTTCGGTGGCGATGACGCGCCATGCGACGGAGTTTGTCCAGCCGCTGACGTTCCGGGCGTTGACCGACAGTCACGTTATTGTTGACGACTACGACCCGCAAAATCCTGATCCGATTGCTCATATCACTTTTTCGCAGAATATCGACTTGTTGCTGATCGTCCCGGCGACCGCGAATATCATCGGCAAATTTGCCAACGGTGTAGCGGACGATTTTCTATCATCGACCTATCTCGCAACGACCGCTCCCGTGTTGGTCGCCCCGGCAATGAACACGACCATGTGGGAGCAACCCGCCACCCAGAGAAATGTTGCTCAGCTCAAAGCCGACGGCGTTCATTTTGTTGAGCCGGTCGCGGGCGAGCTGGCGTGTAAGACGGTGGGAACGGGGAAGCTCGAGGATGTTGAGAATATCGTTGCTCAGGCGCTGAGACTGGTCCAAAGTCCAACGTCCAAAGTCCAAAGTCGGGTCGAGAGCAAAGATACATTGGACGTTGAACTTGGGACCTTGGACTTGAAAGGCGAGAGCCTTTTAATAACCGTTGGCGGTACACGCGAGGCCATAGATCCTGTGCGGTTTATTTCGAATCACTCGTCTGGCAAGATGGGTTTTGCGGTCGCGGAGGCTGCGGCGGCCCGAGGTGCGAAGGTCACCGTTGTTGCGGGTGTTACCACGGTTGAACCACCGTCGGATGTAAACGTTATTCGAGCGGTGTCGGCGAGCGAAATGCATGATGCGGTTGTAAAAGAGCTGCCATCGGCAACGATTTTTGTCGCAGCGGCGGCGGTTGCGGACTATGCTCCGGCGAACGCGGCCGAGGGCAAGATCAAGAAAGACGGACGTGACTTTATGATACTAGAACTCAAGAAAACGCCTGATATTTTGTCGGAGGTCTCGAAAAATCGCACCAAAGGAATGCTCGTCATTGGATTTGCCGCCGAGACTAAAGATGTTGTCGGCTACGCCCGGTCGAAAATGAAAAAGAAACGCCTCGATATGGTCGTCGCTAACGACATTACAAAGAAAGGCGCGGGGTTCAATACCGATACAAACATCGCGACCATTCTGACGCGAAAAGGCGGCGAGATCGAACTGCCGTTGATGTCAAAGAGGGAAATGGCGGACCGAATTTTGGATGAGATCGTAAAGCTTCGAAAAGTTGCAGAAACCCGCGCGTAAGCAAGGGCAATACACTCAAGTTGGATGTTACGCCCTTGCTGACGAGTGGGCCTCCGCATTTCGTATATGACGCAAACTCCGGAAATCTCCTCTCTTATTGCTGACGTTAAGGAACAAGTCCTGTATTTACAGGAGCTTGGCGTTGATACGTTGGGTGTCGATCTCGCTTCGCTCGAAGTGGAAAGCGGAAAGTGGAAAGTGGAAAGTGCGCAGCTTTCAAGGCCCGGGGCCACGATGCGAAATATTGCGATCCCGACACCGAAGCTGGCAGAAACACATCCGCCTGCGGGGTCGCGTCTTGCGGCTCTGCCATCCTTATCAAGCCTTTCTAAACGAAACGAAACCACACCGCAGCAAGCTGTAATGCCGGTTGAAAAAGACACCGAAACGCTTTTTGGCGACATCATGCCTGCCCTGCCCGAACCGATCGAGACAATCGAGCAGATCCGCGCCGAGATCGGACCGGACTGTACGCGGTGCAAACTATCTACACTGGGCCGCTCGAAGGTCGTCAACAGCGCGGGCAATTTCAACGCCGATCTGATGTTTTGCGGCGAAGCTCCGGGAGCTGATGAGGATGAGCAAGGTTTCCCGTTTGTCGGGCGTGCCGGGCAGTTGCTGACTAAGATAATCGAGAGCATCGGTCTGCGACGCGAGGACGTTTTTATCGGCAACATCAACCGCTGCCGTCCGCCGGGAAACCGTGCTCCCGAACCGGACGAGACCATAGCCTGCAAACCATTTTTGAAACGCGAGATCGCCGTCGTTCGGCCAAAGGTTATCGTCGTCCTGGGTGCGACCGCCGCGCAGAACCTGCTTGAGACCAAAGTGCCGATCGGCAAGCTCCGCGGCCATTTTCACGACTATCTCGGCGTCAAGGTCATGCCGACATTTCACCCCGCCTATCTGCTTCGCGACCCGCACAAAAAACGCGAGGTTTGGGAGGATATGAAGATGGTGCGGGATTATCTAAATAGTTGTCAGTAGTCGGTTGTCGGTTGTCAGCAAGAATAGAATATGACCGTTGACAACTGACAACTGACAACTGACAACTGACAACCGGCAACTGACAACTAATAATGCTTTCTGCGGAAATAATTGCCATCGGCTCCGAGCTTCTTACGCCGGATAAGACCGACACCAACAGTTTGTGGCTAACCGAAAGGCTCAACGACATCGGCATCGAGGTCATGCTCAAAACTATCGTCGGTGACGATGGGGCGCGTCTTGAGGAAGCCGTCCGTGACGCAATGCGGCGTTCGGATATCGTGATAACGACCGGCGGGCTTGGGCCGACCGAGGACGATATAACGCGGCAATTCACGGCTAGGGCGATCGGCCGTGAGCTTAGATATCACGACGAGATCGAGGTTCATCTTAGGGAGCGATTTCGCAGTTGGGGCCGTGAAATGCCCGACATCAACAAACGCCAGGCGTATGTGATTGACGGCGGCGAGATACTGCCGAACCCGAACGGGTCGGCCGTTGGCATGGTGGTCGAACTGGATAGTAAAATACTCGCCATTCTGCCCGGTCCGCCGCGTGAAAACCAGCCGATGTTCACGGATCACGTTTTTCCGAAGCTGAAAGCGATCTCGGGTGAGGTTTATGTCAAGCGGCGGATCTTACGCGTATCGGGCATGGGTGAATCGGCGGTTGACGAGATCGCGGCGCCGATCTACACGTCATACGCGGGCGTTCAGACGTCAATCTTGTTCAACCGCAGCGAGGTGGAGATCCATATCGCTGCGAGAGGCGAATCGGCTGAGAAAGCAGAATCTACCGCCGATAAGCTCGCCGACGAACTTGCCGCTGCATTGGGAAAGGCCGTTTTTGCAATGAACGGCGAGACAATGGAAGAGATCGTGGGCTTCCGTTTAAAACAGCGAGGCGAGACGCTTGCGGTCGCCGAGAGCTGCACCGGCGGGCTGATCGGGAGCCGCCTGACCGATGTGCCGGGCTCGTCGCAATACTTTAGGGAAGGCGCGGTCACCTATTCTAATGACGCCAAAATGCGGACTCTTGACGTTTCTCAAGAAATACTTGCGGCCCATGGTGCCGTGTCAGCGGAGTGTGCCGAGGCGATGGCGGCCGGAATGCGAGGTTACGCGGGGACAGACCATGCGATCTCGGTCACCGGGATAGCCGGCCCCGACGGGGGTACAGAACAAAAGCCTGTCGGGACGGTTTTTATTGGCTATGCCGGTAAGGATGGCGTTAAGTCGTTAAAAATCGTGCTCCCGGGCGACCGTTACCTTATCAGATGGCGGGCAAGTCAGGCCGCTTTGGATTATCTGCGACGGCAATTGGGATAGCTTTGAGTCCCCGCTGGAGCGGGCAGATATAGAGCCACCCCCTCAACGAAAGCCGCTGCCCCCTCGCTCCTCGCGTAATAAGGAGAGCTTTTTGGATTGCTTTTTTTGCTTAATAAACCCAAAATTAGCTAGTTATTTGCTCGAAATATTTGCGACTAACAATTTGAAACTTTGCCCTATGTTTGGCGTGTAAATGTATCGTCTACAGCAGATTTACAAGTTTGCATTCCGGATTGATCTTAACCGATATGAAAAAATCAACGCATCTCAGCTTTTTTGTTACCTTGCTCCTTATTTGTTCAATGCTTTCGCCGGTTGCGGCCGCCTCGGCCTTTGATAGCGGCAAAAAGCATTTTAACGACGGCATAAAATACGAGGCAGCCGAGCAATGGGACAAGGCGGTCGAAGAATTCGCCCTGGCGGTTTCGGATAATCCGAAAAACCCTGAATACAGGCTGCATCTGTCGCGATCGCTATTTAACGCGTCCCAGATGTTTATGAAGAAGGGGACGAATGCCGCCAACGAAAAGGATTATATAAGCGGGTACGCGGCGTTTCGCCGGGCGTATGCCTTCGATCCGACAAATGAGCTTGCAAAATCGGAGATGGAGCGCATGGTCCGGCTTCAAAAGGATGCGAATGAGGCAAATCCCGGCGACAAGAAAAGCATTGATCCGGCTGTAAAACTGGTTCCGACCGCCTATGTTGATAAGAAAGGAGCGACGGACACCCCGATGCCGCAACGCCTGGAAAAATTTCGCGACGTGCCTTTTTCGGCCGGTATCGATCTGCAATTTATCATCAAGGAATTAGCCAAAGATCTCGATCTGAATGTCCTTTTTGACATTGAGACGTTCAGACCAGGCACGCCACGTAAAACCTACATCGAGTTAAGGAATGTAAGTGCGGCGCGGGCTCTGGATTATATTTTTCTTCAGGAAGGCCTGTTTTTCCAAAAGGTCGGGCCGCGGACAATTCTGGTGGCAAATCAGAGCGCACGTACAAAATTTCAGCAGCTTGTGCTGAGAACCTTTTATCTGGCCAACGCCAGCCCCAAGGATGTGGCGAAAGTGGTTCAGACCGCGATCCCGCCGCAGCCGGGACGCAGCCAGACGATCGTGTTGACGGATGACTCTACAAACAGCGTTACGATCCGCGACACCGAGGAAAATATCCGGCTCATCGGCAGCCTTATTTCGTCCCTGGACAAGGACCGGGCCGAGGTCGTGATGGATGTTGCGATCTATGAGGTGAATAAGACCGACCTTTTGCAATTTGGAAACCAGGTAGGAACCCAGAGCCAACTTACTAACCTGGGTGGATCTCAGCAAGGACAGATCAGAATCGGGCCCAAAGGGCTTCTTGGGGCAGCGGTTGGGACTGCAGCCGCCGCGGCACTTCCGTATTCGATCCCCACAGGTATTATTCTTCCGTCCCTAAATCTCGCTGCTTTTCAAAGCAAGAACAACACTAAGCTGCTGGCATCCACGCAGATCCATGCTTTTAACAACGAGGATTCTTCGGCAACCATAGGACAACGGGTTCCGGTTCAGTCCGCGTCTTTCAATACAGGTGTGTCAAATGGTGCGGGAAACAACGGTGTTGTTTCGAATGTCATCAATTATGAACAGGTTGGTTTGACCTTGAAATTCAAGCCGCTCGTATTTCCCAACCAGGATGTGCAGGTTGCGATGGAGATCACGTCAAAGGACGTCGCCGGTGCTCAAACATTTACCCCGACATTTACTGAACGAACGATCAAGGGTACGGCGCGGATACAAAATAACAAGACCCTGCTCCTGGCCAGTGTGGCATCGGGAAGCGAATCGCAGGGCAAACAGGGCTTGCCGCTTCTGGGCCTGATCCCTATCATCGGACGGCTTTTCACAGCCCCGACGCGCAACAATACGCAGATCGACATCGTTATCGCGGTGACACCGCGGGTCATCCGGGCTCCCGCCATCCTGCCGGAAGATTTGATCGAGCGGCAAACCGGAAGTCTGGCGACGCCGACAAATAACTCGCTCGAGGCGATGATAATCGAC
Organism: Chloracidobacterium sp.; assembly: GCA_043749325.1. Taxonomy (GTDB): domain Bacteria; phylum Acidobacteriota; class Blastocatellia; order Pyrinomonadales; family Pyrinomonadaceae; genus OLB17. The sequence goes on from JAYVDQ010000200.1 coordinate 6,834, forward strand.
GACGAGCGTGACGAATTATTGGCTGCCGCCCGCAAGATGCCGAATGCTGCCCCAAATTCAGCGGATGTCCAATTGCCTGATCGTCAGGCCGCAGATACAACTGCCCCGGAATATGTTAAGACCGACAAGACCAACTCGGAAACGTCGTCAGCGTTCGGCGCATCCGGCATACAGGATGTAACGGCAAGGACAGCTAAAGCGGCGGAAACGGCTAACCCGCTCGTCAAACCGATCGACAACAGCGTCAAGACGCTTCAGTTGAATCAGACAGCCTACACCTCGATGGCGATCGGCATTAAGCCTATCGAATCTGCCCCGGCTGTCGCTGAACCCGCGCAAAGCATGAAACTGCGGTTCGGTACGGATCTGCCTGAAATGAAGGCCGGCGAAAAGGTAAAGGTCCCTGTCATTATTGACGGCAGCGGCAAATTCCGGTCGGCGGTGATGGGTTTGAAATTCGACCCGGCAAAGATCGCTGTCCGCGGCGTGAGTTTTGGCGACGTTTTCGGCACGGCTGCCGCGAGTACACCGGCGACGCCGTTCCTGAATCAAAACGGAAAAATGTACATTTCGCTGACGGCCAAAGATGCAGCCGATGCGGCGGCGACAGGCGTCCTGGCCTATGTCGAGATCGAGGCGCTTCTGCCGGGGCGTCCCGAAATAACATTCGACCGTGATGTGCTTAATTTTCTGACTGTCGACGGCAAGAGTTTTGCGGTCAAGTTTGAATAATAAATACGTGTTGAAACGCAATAACAATCGAAACTCAATTCGCGGATACAGCCTGCTCGAGTTGATCATTACCCTTGGGGTGCTGGCGATCCTGGTAATGGGAACGGTTCCGATGGCCCAGAATGCAGTCAAGCGGGATAAAGAGATGAAGCTCCGTGAAACTCTTCGCGACATGCGGAGAGCGATAGACGAATTCAAGCGCGATACATTTGGAGCGTGTCCGCAGGGTGCCGTAACTTCGACAAATCCGACGGTTCAGGGCGGCGGCGGAGCGCCGACCGATCCGCGCAGCCATGTCGTGATCGACGACTGCACGATCTTCGACTCGCAAAACCTTGACCGGTATCCGCCAAGCCTCGATGTATTGGTAAACGGGGTCCGGGTAAAGGCGAGAGGGGTAAGGCTTATATCCGGCAGCGGGCTGACTAACGGCTCTAAACAAGCGACCGAGATAAACGAAGACAAAGAGATCATCAAGGTTTATCTGCGTGAACTGCCGATCGACCCAATGACCGGCGAAAAAGAATGGTTGCTGCGGTCATCCTATCAGACCGCGGATTCGGACAGTTGGGACAGTGTCAACGTGTTTGACGTCAGGTCAACTTCGAAGGGTGAGGCGTTAAACGGGGAGAAGTATAGTGACTGGTAAATCGAGTGCGGAATGTGGAGTGCGGAGTGCGGAGTCGGAGTCTTCGGGCCGATGGCGGAACTGTATTTCACGGCTTCCAAAATTCCGCATTCCGCATTCCGCACTCCGCACTCAGAGAGGGTTTTCGTTATTGGAATTGATGATCGCGATGTTTATCATGATCATTCTTCTCTCGATCGCCGTGCCTACCTACGAGCGGAGCGTCCGTCAGGCCCGCGAAACGGTCCTGCATGAAAATCTCTGGCAGATCCGGCGGGCGATCGACCAATATACGGCCGATAAGGGAAAGCTGCCAAGCTCGGTGAAT
>JAYVDQ010000201.1:0-6743 GCA_043749325.1 Chloracidobacterium sp.
CTCGAGATGAACCTGCTCGAAGAATTGCATCTGGATGAGGTCAACAAGATGCTCCGCAAACCTGGCGAGATCGAGCCTTTCAAAGAATAGCGGGATGAATGTACTTGAAACCGAACGCCTTATCTTACGCGAACTCCGCACCGCCGACGATGCGGAGTTTGTGTACGCGCTGCTCAACACTCCCAAATTCATCAAATACATCGGCGACCGCGGCGTAACTACTCCTGGGGACGCGGCTGATTTTATCGAAAGCCGGTACCGCGTCAGCTATCGTGACAATGGTTTTGGCCTCTACGTCGTCGAGAAAAAGAGCGACGGTGTGGCCGTCGGCTTATGTGGTTTTGTACGCCGTGCGACACTGCCCGGACCCGACATAGGCTTTGCTTTTTTGCCGGAATTTGAGCGTATGGGTTACGGGTTTGAGTCCGCCGACGCAATGATGAAATATGGCCGTGAGATGCTCGGTTTTACAACCGTCCTGGCGATCACCTCGCCTGATAATGATGCATCGGGAAAACTTCTTGAAAAGCTGGGTTTCAAATTCGAGCGGCTTATGGATAGTGGCGATGAGACGTTAAAGGTATTTGCTTCCGATTTATAAGATTTTTTTCACCAAAGGGACAAAGGTGAGGACACAGGGGTTTTCCGAACGAGTTTAATACCCTGTGTTCTCTGGGCTCTCTGTGTTTAATTTCCTGCCTAATTACCGATAAGCTCACGAACTGCCCTGTCCAGCTGCGAATCTTTACCGGTATATGTCTCGCCTATCGGCCGGGTGACGGGCGCGTCCACAGGGCGTGGATTTAGTTCCATATCTTTTCCGTCACTGCCCAATATTCTCTGACGCGGGAGGCGAACGGTTGTACCGTCAAAAAGCGTCGATCCCCATGTGAAGATGATCCAGCCGGATGTCGGTTCACCGACGACCTTGCCAAGTTTTAAGCTGCGATAGCCTTCGGTAAAATCTTCGGCGTCGGAGAGCGAATGCTGATTCGTTACCAGCACAGTCGGTTTTTCGAGTGACCGCTGGCCGAGAGCGGAGCGGCCGGGAACATTCCAGAGGCCGCGCTCGTGCATTGTTAGATAACCCTTACGGGCGAGCACGTCGATCACATAGGGATTGATAAAGCCGCCGTTGTTGTTGCGAATGTCGATGACGACGCCGTCTTTCGACTGGTTTTCAACATCGAGATCGATGTGGAGCTGTTCGAGCGATCCCGACGACATATCGGGAATGTGGACGTAGCCTATCTTACCACCGCTGACCCGTGCGACGTACGCCCGATTTGCCTCGACCCATTGTCGATAGAGCAGATTTTTTTCGTTATTGGTCGAGATCGGTTTGATGATGACCGCGCGTTTATTTACTCCATCAGCCGATGAAGCAACACTGAGCACGATGCGCTTTCCGACCTTGCCTTCGAGTATCTCGTCGATATTTGCTCCGGCTATGATTTTTGTGCCATCGATGCTCAGCAGATAATCGCCGACGTTTATTATTTTGGCTACCGCCGCTGGGCTGAGCGTTATGATCTCGGTGACCCTTAGATTGCCGTTCGTTTCGAATTCGCCGCGATCGAAACGCAGGCCCAGTTTGCCGACCGGCGTTGGCGTAAACAGTGGCTGGCCCGCTACGCCGAGGTGCGAGGCGTTTAGTTCGCCGACCATCAGATTCATCAGGCGGCGGACCTCGTCCATTGACTTGGCCGATGCGACGAGCGGCTCGTATGTGGCGCGGACGGCGTTCCAATCGACGCCGTGAAACTGGTCGTCGAAGAAATTGTCTCGTAAATATCGCCAGCCCTGCTTAAATATCTCCATCTTTTCCTGGGCGAAATTGACGTTTATGTCGATGGTAAGATTGAGCGGTTTTACGTCACGGCGTTCGAGATTGACGATATTGACACGGCCGTTTTCGAGATAATAGACATCTTTGCTGTCAGGCGAAAACTGGGCCTGCGACTTGGATCCTGGTGTCGAGGTCAATTGCCGGGCGGATGAGTCGGTCGCAAGCTCGTCGAGCGAAACGGTGTAAATATTGAATTGCCCCTCGGCGCTCGCCAGCACAAGCAGGGTCTTGCCATCCGGGCTGATGACAGTGCTGCCGGGATCGACGCCGGTGTTGATAAAGGTGAGCCGCTTGCGGATATCATCAAAGACGATCTCGGTCGCCTTTGATTCGTCCTTTTTTTCAGCCGCCGGCGAAGGTGCCGCGGCAGGAGTCGGAGTGGGCGAGGTTGGCGGAGGCGGCTGCTTGTCGCGGGGATTTTCCTGTTTGAAAAGATCGCGGAACTGATCCTCGCGAAATTTCGGCGTCCGCAGTTTTAGATCGACCCGGGCGACGACACCCGTCTCGGTCCGCTGGCTCGAATCAAAAAGTATGTACGTGCCATCCGGGCTCCAGGCGATCGAGCCGCTATTTGAATTTGCCAAAAAGCTGATCGGTTTTGGCGTCCCGCCGCTTGCCGGAACGACGCTGGCGTTTACGTACGAGCGGGAATCGGGATTGGCCGTCAAAAACGCTATCCATTTCCCGTCGGGTGACCATTTGAATGTATCGCCGCCGATCAGAGGTGCGGGATCAACAAATAATTTGCATACCTCACGCTCTTTTTTCGACTCGATCTCGTAAATGAATAAGGCTCGGGCATTGCGAATAAACGCCAGCGATTTGCCGTCAGGCGAAAAAAGGGGAGCTGTATCCATGTTTGTCCCGCGCGTTAGCTGTGTCTCGGTTTCTGTCGCAAAATCGTATTGAAAGATCTCCATCGAACCGTCGCGTTCGGACACATAGACGAGCTTTTTGCTATCGGGCGACCAAGTCACGAAGGATTCGGGAGCGACGGTATTAGTGACCCGCGTTGCTTCGCCCCCATCTTTGGCTGACGCCGCAAAAACCTCGCCGCGGGCAATGACGGCGACCTTTTTACCGTCGGGCGAGAGGGCAATCTCGCGGATCTGTGAGCCGAGACTGATCCGCTCATTCATCGGACTCGAAGCCGCGCCGCGCAATCTGATCGGCACCTCGGCCGCTTTGCCGTCGCCGGTCTTCATTTTCCAGATGCGGAAATTTCGCTCGAAAACGATCTCCTGACCGTCGTACGACATGCTCGCCCAGAGCACGCGGCCATCGGTAAAATTTGTAAGCTGTTTGGCCTGTCCGCCACGCGGCATCGACCAGATATTTTGCTGCCCTGACCGGTCGGAGACAAAATAGATCTTTGATCCATCGGCGGTTGCCATCGGCCACATTTGCTTAGCACCGCCCGGAGTTAATTCGGTATATGTCTCGCCGGTTTTCTGCCAAATCTCGCTTTGATCCAGGTGGCTGCTGCCGCGTCGCCACCATTGTCCGTTGGCGTTGCCTCTAGCGGCAAATATGATCGAGCCATCGGCCAGCGGGGTCGATTCAAATTCGTTCGTGTATCGGTCGGAGCTGACCTGCATCGGCGTGCCTCCCAACGCAGACACGCGATAGATGTCATTCATGCCCGAAATATCACGGCTGCTCGATGTAAAGTAGATCCACTTGCCATCACGCGACCAAGCGTCTATCTGGTCGTTGCTGTCGTCGAATGTAAGACGACGGAGATTGCCATTTTCGAGTTCGAGAATATAGATATCGCCGCCGCCGGTACGGGTCGAGCCGAACGCCAAAAACCGACCATCGGGCGAAAACAACGGGCGCGATTCATTCGCCGTGTGCGAGACCAGCAGCCTTGCTGTGCCGCCCTCGGACGGTACAGACCAGACATCGCCGCCCGAGACGAACGCGATCTCCTTCCGGTCAGGCGAAAGCGACGGTTCGGTCATGTAGGCCGCAGTCTGGGCGTACGAGGTAATTGAAAAAGCGAACAGAATTAGAGCCAATAGACCTGACATCTTGATCATAAATTTTTCCTTGGTTAAAAAGATTACCTAATGAAATCAAAAACTCTTGTTCATACGCAAATACATTGGAAATGTTTTTTTTCTCAGACGCCGAAGAAGCGGGAATTGAGATTTGATACAACACAATTTAACCGCCGTGTTTACAAACAGAGTGACTGTTTTTGATAATATAAGCGTTAATTATGAACTACGGTTTGATAGCCGGAAACGGTAAATTTCCTTTTCTTGTCGTCGAAGGCGCTCGGCTCGCGGGTGAGTCGCTGGCGGTCGTTGCGATCAAGGAAGAGACCGATCCGCACCTGAGCAGCGTGGCCGACAACCTCACCTGGGTTGGCCTCGGCCAGCTCGGCAAAATGATCTCGTTTTTTAAGAAGCAAGGCGTTACCAAAGCAATCATGGCCGGGCAGGTAAAGCATGTCCAGATATTTTCAGGTTCGATGCCGGATCTGCGTATGGCCAAGATGCTTTGGAATCTGCCCCATCGAAATACTGACGCGTTGATTGGCGGCGTTGCCGGCGAAATGGCCAAGGAAGGCATCGAACTTATTGATTCCACATACTTTATTAAGGACCAGCTTGCCCCCGAAGGTGTGCTGACAAAACGAAAACCAACCGATCTCGAACGAGAAAACATCGAATACGGCCTGCACATCGCCGATGAGATCGCCCGGCTCGACCTCGGGCAAACAATCGTCGTTCGTTCGAAAGCGTGTGTTGCCATTGAAGCAATGGAAGGCACGGATGCGACGATTCGCCGGGCAGGTGAGCTTGCAAACGGAAAATTGACGGTCGTTAAGATCGCAAAGCCGGAACAGGATATGCGGTTCGATGTGCCCGTGGTTGGTGTACCGACAATCGAAGCGATGATCGCTGCCGGAGCGACTTGCCTCTCGATCACCGCCGGAAAGACCCTGATCTTTGACCGCGGCGAAATGTTAAAACTCGCCAATGCGAATAAAATCTGTGTAACCGGTTCGCCACGCGAAACAAATCTCGCCGAAACTGCGTAGAATAAAAAGAAATTTGCACTTATAAGCCACAGAGGACAGAGAGTATTTGTTGGGTCGGGTCATTTTTTTGGCATATTATTCTGTGCTCTCCGTGGAAAAAGACCTTTGGGGAGAATAAATGAAGAGAAACTTTTTTGGATTTCTGCTACTTATAACATTCGTCTTTCAGTCCGTGGGCTTTGCCCAGGCTCCGGCCCTAAAGATCACATCTGATGAGAAGAAGATCGCCGAAGGCGTGACCGCCAAGCAGCTTAGCGATTACCTGTATTTTGTCGCTTCCGACGAAATGGAAGGCCGCGACACCCCGTCACGAGGGTTGGACACGACGGCGAAATTTATCGGCATGAACCTCTCGAAATGGGGATTCAAGCCCGCCGGAGACAATGGCACTTTTTATCAAAAAATAGCGTTGCATCGGGATTCTGTGGATGCGACAGCGACATCGGTCTCGGTCGGCGGCCAGAAGTTTTCGTATGGCGAGGATGTCGTTCGTGCCTCCGGCAGTGGCGCTATCTCGGCCCCGGCCGTCTTTGTCGGCAACGGATGGATGGTCAAATCGAAGAATCTGAATCCTTACGCGGGTATCGACGTTAAGGGCAAACTGGTCGCCGTATTTAGCGAAGGCCCGCTGTCGCAGCGCGGCCTCGTGCCCGCACCTGCCGGCATTACGCCGGCCGATACGCCAAACGCCACTCGCGGTACTGATTGGTCGGACCCGATAACCTACGCCCGTACAAACGGAGCGGCAGGAGTACTTATTCTGCCCTCAAAGTTTTTGACCGATAATTGGTCGGCTATAACATCGAATTTTGGTCGCAGCCGCGTCGTAGTCGATAAGTTTGCAGCACCGGCGACAAATCCGCAGGCTGGAGCCAACGCAGCGATGACCGTTCTTTTCGCTTCACCAAAGGTCACTAATGCTCTCTTTGCAGGCGAAGCGGGAAATCCTCTTGCAGGTGCGACCAAGTCGTTTGACCTGAGCGCAGCCAAAACGTTCAACTTCAATCTCGCAACCAAGGCCGAGCAAATGTGGACGCAAAATGTCGTCGCCATTTGGGAAGGCAGCGATCCGGTGCTCAAGAATGAGATGGTCGCGATAGGTGCCCATTACGATCATATCGGCATCAGCACAAATCCGAACGCTCCGGACAAGATCAACAACGGCGCCGATGATGACGGATCGGGAACTGTTTCGGTTCTGAGCATTGCCGAAGCATTGGCAAAGGCCCCGAAACGTCCGAAACGCTCAGTCTTGTTTGTATGGCATTGCGGCGAAGAAAAGGGGTTGTGGGGCAGCCAGTATTTCAATAAATACCCGACTGTCGATATCAAACAGGTTATTGCGCAACTCAATATCGACATGATCGGCCGCAGCAAAAAGCCGGGGTATATGGCTCCATGTGACACTAATCCCGGACCCCGAGGTCCCTGCAATGCAACTTTGTCGGGCGAAAATGAGGTTTACGTTATCGGGAAGGACATGATGAGTTCGTCGCTTGGTAATCTCGTCAGTGGAGTTAACTCGGGGTATCTAAATCTCCACTACGACACTCGCTACGACGATCCGAAAGATCCGAACCGATTCTTTTTCCGCTCGGACCATTTCAACTATGCCGTAAACGGAATCCCGATCGCATTCTGGTTTGACGGCGAGCACGAAGACTATCACCAGCCCGGTGACGAGCCGCAAAAGATCGATTACGCAAAGATGGAAAAGGTCGCCCGGACGATCATGATCACTTTGTTGAAATTGACCGATCTCAAGGAAAGGCCAAAGATCGATAAGACTTTGCCGCCTGAACTATCGCAGCCAAGGTAATCGAGGCGAAAATACGACCAGTA
>JAYVDQ010000202.1:0-4747 GCA_043749325.1 Chloracidobacterium sp.
AGGGATCATCGACGCGATATTGTTCGAGAGGTCCGTTCTGCCAACCAGAGATCTTCAATTTCTTAAACGGTGTAGTTATTCCAGCTATGAGTCCCGTAAACCAGCTTGCCCCCTCTTCGACTTGCATCGGTTCAACTCGCAAGCCATAAAGAAATCGATCCTCGGCCCCGATCGGCCGAAAAAGGTGACGCCAGGCGGGACGATCCCGATCCAACTGTTGACCCGGAGGCAAGACCGATAACGTTCCACCCAAGGGCTCCCCGTTTACGAATAAGGTTATGCTCTCCGGTTTCCAACCACCGTCAAAACCGTCTCTGGCGTGGGTGAAACCGCCTAAACCTTTCTTTTCTAACCGCAATTCGAAGATGTCATCAATCAACATGGCTTCGCCCTCCGGCAATTGCAGGTTCTCCCATCTGTCAGTTGCCCCGTTTTTACGAAACGGTTTAGCTCCGGACGTTGTTTTCGCGTCACTGAGGTCCCATGCCTTAAAACCGAGATCCAGCCAGACGTGATCCGAACCGCGAAGAAGGTGATGCGATCCAATTATTGCATTTTGTTCATCCCTGGTTTTTATTTCAATATCCAGTCGGGTAATTTGCTTCCCGACCGCAAACGATCCGGCACCCGGCATATTTACCGATTGAGCCACTGCCGAGTCGAAGATAAATGATCTCGACAGCGCATACAGCACAACTAGTGAGCACACAACCAGAGCCCTGCGGGATAGTACGCCCATAACTGAAAGTCCCCCTGAACATACTGAGTTTAACGGCGACCTATGACATAGTAAAAGGAGCGAGACCGGGTTGAGAGGCCGCTAAAAATGATCGTTAAAGAGCTTGGGTATCAGAAAACGCCGCTTGGCGAGCTAACGCTTCGCCGAAGGCCGGAGCCGCTGCTGCAAAACCGCGAGGTTTTCGAGGTCAAGCTGGGCGATGAATACCTGATGTCCAGCCTCTTTACCGAAGCCGAGCAGCAGCTCGCAACGCTCGGATTAGCCACGCTCAAAGGTGAGTTAGATGTGGTGATCGGTGGTTTGGGACTCGGTTATACCGCCGCCGAGGCCTTGAAAAATAAAATGGTGAACCGGCTGCTCGTCATCGATCTTTTCCAGGCAGTGATCGATTGGCATCAGGCCCGCCTCGTCCCGAATGGAGAGGTGCTCACCAAAGACGCCAGATGCGAGCTGCGCCAAGGCGATTTTTTCGATCTCGCCCGCACCGGCTTCGACGCCTCTGCACCCGAAAGAAAGTTTGACGCCGTCCTGCTGGACATCGACCATTCGCCCGAACATTACCTCGACGCCGGAAACAAATCCTTCTATACCGCCGAAGGCCTCGCTGCGATGAGAAGCCAACTAAAACCCGGCGGAACCTTTGCACTCTGGTCTAACGATCCGGCTAATGATGACTTCACCGCTCATCTCAAAGCGGTTTTCGGCTCTGCAACAGCCCACAACGTCGAGTTTCCAAATCCGTACACAAACTCAATATCCGTCAATTCCGTCTACGTCGCCCAAAAGATCGATAGGTGATAAGGTCTCAAATACGGGCGCGTGGGTCAAGAAGGAGTCAGATCCCGTTATCGAACGCCACAATCCCTGCAGGCCGGAAGTTCTGGCCAGTACTCCTCCGGTTCTGCTTCTACAATTTTCATGAATCGCGGCGCCATACGTACGAAATCTGGAAACCAATCTGCATCAAAAGCTGAGAGCACGTTGAAGCGCGTCTGAAAGGGTGAGGGCCATAACCTTATCACGTGGTAATCGAACGAATTGTTTCCATCCTCACAGACGAGCCAAACCGACTCATAAGTCGGCTCTAGCCCGGCAACTTCGTCCGCCAATTCCTGTGGCAGAAAAGTCCACCCGGGTTGGTCCCGGACACTTACAATTAGGTGGATTCCGCACCCGTCACAGCCCGGCTTTAACTTTCGCATAACCACGTCGATAAATCTCTTGGTATGAGACTCAAATTCAGTAATCTGACAATAAGTAATAGTCGGATCAAAGGTCGGGTCATTCTCATCAATCTGCGAGATTATCGCTACGTCGAAATCCGTTTGAATGTGCTCCCCCGGTTGGAACCACCTGAATCTTCCGTCCATCTCATGCAAAGCGAACAACAGAAGGGCCGCGGGAATGCCCTCACGGTCCTCCTTGTATTCGTTACGGGTTATGTTCGCCAACCCGTGTGGGCAACGCTTGAGGATTCTATTTATCCTGTTGAGGGCCACTTTCGGGCTGACATATATACGTTCCGAGTCATTCATACCGTTGAAAACTTAGTGGTCAGGCCTACGATTTTGACGATTCAACCAACTCCGACAAAAGAAGGCCCCACACTTAAGATTCTTCTTAAAGAAATCGAGTGTACGCTCCCACAATAGTTTGGCTCCTGCGGCGATCGTAGCGTGCGGAGCACGCAAAATAGCGCTAGCTACAGGTGCAGCGAAGCGAAACCTGTAGTAGATTGACAATAAACCATTAAGCGTGTGAAACACGCGGCATTACAGGATGTCATACGCACAACTCTATTTTCATATTGTCTTTGGCACCAAAGACCATCTGCCGCTGATCGCCCACACCTGGGAGGACGAATTGTATCGGTATCTCGGCGGCATTATTCGGGGGCAAAAGAGCGAGCCAATCGAGATAAACGGCATGCCCGACCATGTTCATGTACTGCTGCGAATGTCACCCCTCATAGCAATATCAGATCTCATGCGAGAATTAAAGGCCAATTCGTCAAAGTGGGCCCGCAGAACTCATGAACCTAAATTTGGTTGGCAGCGAAGATTCGGGGCCTTTAGCGTGAGCGAATCGGTTGTTGATACGGTTCGTAAATACATCCAACGGCAAAAGCTTCATCACCAGAAACAGACATTCGAGGATGAATACCGCGAGCTGCTCAGGCTTCATCAGATCGATTTTGATGACAGGTACCTGTGGGACTGATGCCGCGTGTTACACACGCTCGCGTTCTGGTTAACTCATGTCTACACATTCGGCGGTTCCCGCTCCATGTGTAGCTAGCGCTATTGACGTGTGCTCCGCACACTCTACAACGATGACCGTTCCTCAGAAAAGTACTCTTTCTTGTTGGCTTTTGAGAGCGGCTTCGAAGGCCGGGATGCCGGTGGCCGCGGCTGATCGTGGTCGCTACAGATCGATGCTGCCCCGGGGGCACTTGTCACGCTTTAGCCCAGATTATTTACGGTTGCTTGTAGATCAAGCCGTTTTTCATGACAAACCGTACGCGCCGCAGGGCGCCGATGTCGTGGGTTGGGTCGCCTTCGACGGCGATCAGGTCGGCGAAGAGTCCGACACGTACGCGGCCGATCTTGTCTTCGAGCTTTAGGGCTCGTGCGTCAATCGAGGTGGCGGACCGCAGAGCGTCTATCAAAGGCATTCCAAAATTTACCATCGCTTCGATCTCACGGGCGTTGTCACCGTGGGCGAAGACTCCGACATCGCTGCCGCTGGCGATGGTGACACCGGCCTTTAGGGCTTCCTGAAAAACGGCCTTTTTTCGTTCGGCGTTTGCGCCGGCGACCGACAATGTCGGGCAAAGCGCCGTTCCGTGCTCCTTCATTAACTTGAAAATTTCAGGCGTGCCGCCGTCGCCATGCTCTATCGTGTCCACGCCGGCGAGTATCGCTCGCCTCATGCCTTCGGTGCTGGTTGCGTGCGCCGCGACGGGGATCCCGGCACTGTGTGCGATCTCGACAGCCAGCTTTAGCTCGTCCAGCGTAAATGTCGGGTGTGCCGCGCCGCCTGCTCCCCAGCGATAATCGGCATAGAGCTTTACCCAATCGGCTCCTTTGCCGATCTGGCTGCGGACGGCCTTGGTCAGGCTGTCGATGCCGTCAGCTTCCTCGGCGCCTTGCGGCACGTCCCATTCGGTCGCGTAACCCTTCGGGCCGTAGGTGCCCGACGCGACGATCGCACGCGTGGCAACGAACATTCGCGGTCCCGGAATAATACCCTGATTCACCGCCTGTTTTAATCCTACGTCCGCATAGCCCGCGCCTTCGGTGCCGAGATCGCGAACCGTCGTAAATCCGGCCATCAGGGTGCTACGCAGATGATTTGTCGCACGTGCGACGCGCAGACTCAATGCTTCGCGAGCTACCTGGTCATTCCACGGCGTTTCCGAATACGGATGAAGCAGCACGTGCGAGTGAGCCTCGATCAGCCCGGGCATCAAGGTCAGATTTGGCAGATCGACGTTGCGCGCATCGGGCGGGGCTTTTATTTCGTTCGTCGGGCCAACGGCCTCTATTTTCTCGCCGCGAACAAGCACGACCCAGCCCCGATGCAGATCCGCCGACTCGCCATCAAAAATTGACGCCGGCCTAAGCAGATAAACCGCCTCCGGAGCTTTCGTTTGTTGGGCTTCGGTTAAGAACATGTCCTGAAAAAAGAAACAAGCTGTGAGAATAATAGTCGATAAAATGATCTTACGCATACAATCACCTCGGAACGGATTGGAATTGAACACTAAGAATAGCGCCAATCCTTTCCAGATTAAATGAAAGGGTTCTGCTTTTCAGACTGGAAAACGGAAAATGGAGAATGGTTATGTTCCGCCTAATACTCTATAGCTCGCGTAGGTTGGCAATGCCTATGTCTGCTGATGACAAGGTGTTGATCGGGGAAGCATCCTAGCCTCTGTGCCCTGCGGCCAACGCGGACACCGAGTTGTGCAACGAAGATAAATGAGAAACGTTTTCGCTTTAATTT
>JAYVDQ010000203.1:0-6551 GCA_043749325.1 Chloracidobacterium sp.
CCGGAAAATTCGACGGACCGCCGCCGCCTCACAGTACCGATCCCACCAAACCATTAGACATCGCCACTCATTTTTATTTTGTTAAAAATTCCGCTGTTGGATATTCATTTTTGGCCGGCGTCTGATACAATTCCGTCTGTCATTTCAAATAAAATCTACTTATTTAGAACGCCGGAGGATCATCAATGAATCGACTCGCATCTGTCTTATTGCTGTTTGTGTTGTGCGGCGCCGTGTCTGCTCAAAATAACAAAAACAAGCCCGCACCGGCGACTCAGCCGCAGGCCATGGATAAGGAATACACTGACTCGATCTTAAAGAATACGACGGAGAAATTTTTTCTGACCGAAATGATCGACCATCTGCCCGCTTCGGCAACGGTGCCTTCGCCGGCAAAGGTTTTGGGCTATCCGATCGGCACGCCGGACAAGCTGACCTATACAAAGGACCAGTATCGCTATTACCGCGAGCTGGAAAAAGCGACGCCGCGGGTCAAGACATTTCTCGCGCCCGAGAAGAGCGAGCAGGGACGCGATCAGATGCTGGTTGTCGTTTCGGACGAAGCAAATATCGCCAAACTCGCCCGCTATAAAGAGATCACGGCAAAGCTGGCCGATCCGCGAAAGATAGACGAGGCGGCCGCGCAGATGCTCGTCGCGGAAGGCAAGGCGATCTATTGGCTATCGGGTTCGATCCACTCGACCGAGACGGGCTCGCCCGAAATGCTGATGGAGCTGGCATACCGCATCGCTGTCGAAGATTCGCCGATGATCAATGCGATCCGAAAAAACGTCATTATCATGATCACGCCGACGCTCGAGGTCGACGGACGCGACACGATGGTCGATCTCTATAATTATCGCAAAGCCAATGTAGGCAAACGCTCGCCGGGCCTGATCTATTGGGGCAAATATGTCGCGCATGACAACAACCGCGATTCGATGGGCATGGCCCTCGCACTCTCGCGAAACCAGATGAACACGTTCCTCGATTATCATCCGACCGTTTTGCACGATCTGCACGAATCGGTACCGTTCCTCTATACCTCGACCGGAACGGGACCGTATAACGCTTGGCTCGACCCGATCGTGATCGATGAATGGCAGATACTCGCGTATCACGAGATCGAGGGCATGACGAAACGCGGCGTGCCCGGCGTATGGACGCATGGTTTTTACGATGGCTGGGCGGCGAACTATATGTTCTATGTCGCGAACGGCCATAATTCTATCGGACGTTTCTATGAAACTTTCGGCAACGGCGGAGCCGACACGCAGGATCGCACGGTTGGTGCAGAGTCGGCGAGAGATTGGTTTCGCCCGAATCCGCCGCTCGCACGTGTCAAATGGTCGATGCGTAACAACGTCAACCTACAGGAAAGCGCCCTTATCCTCGCGATGAGCTATGTCGCGGACAATAAGGACAAATTCCTCAATAATTTCTATCTGAAGAGCAAGCGCTCGGTGGCCAAGGCCAAAACCGAAGGTCCTGCGGCCTGGGTGCTTCCGGCTGACGATACGCGTCCGGCTTCGGCGGCCGATCTCGTCAATTTGCTCAAAATGCAGGGCTGCGAGGTCCAGAAATTGACCAAAGACGTCGAGACCAAAGAAGGCAAATTTGCCGCCGGCAGCTATGTCGTGCGGATGGACCAGCCTTACTCGCGAATGGCCGACATGCTGCTCGATACGCAGTATTACAACGTCAACGACCCGCGTCCGTACGACGACACGGGCTGGACGTTTGGCCCGCTCAAGAATGTAAAGACGGTACGCGTTAAGGATGCGAAGATCCTCGACGCAGCGATGTCGATGATCGACGGTCCGGCGGTTCCGCCGAGCAAGTTCGAAGGCTCGGCAAAGGCTGGATATGTCGTCAACAACACCGCCGAAGGACAGGTCGCCCAGCTTCGGTACAGGCTGAAAGACGTGAAAATGTCGGCGGCCGAGGATACGTTCAAGGTCGGCGACAAGAGCTATAGCGCCGGTTCGTTCATTATCAAAGCGGACGGCAACCCAGCCGACATGGAAGCGAGATTGAAAAAAGAAGTGACCGCTCTTGGACTTTCGGCCGCCGCCGTTGACAAAATCCCCGAGGTGGCACAGCACGCGATCAGCGTTCCGCGCATTGCGCTTGTTCATACCTGGACCAACACTCAGAATGAGGGTTGGTATCGTATCGAATTCGAAAAACTGGGCATTCCATACGATTATATTTCGGACCAGACGCTCGGCCGGACGCCAAATTATCGTGACAAATGGGATGTGATCATCTGGGGTCCGGTCGGCGGCAGCGCGCAGTCGATCGTTCGCGGCGTCGCGAAACGCGGTGATTCGGAGGCTCCGATCCCTTGGAAAAAGTCGGATCTTACGCCGAACATGGGCTTCTCGCCGGATCAGACCGACGACATTCGTGGCGGTATGGGCCTCGAGGGAATTGCGAAATTACAGAAATTCATCGAAGGCGGCGGTCTCTTCATTACCATTGGTGGAAACGCATCGCTCGCGATCGATTTCGGCATCACCGAGGGCGTTTCGATACAAGACGCTTCCGCGACGTTTCAGGCGCGCGGATCGGTCTATAACGCCAACTTTGCCGATCGTAAAAGCCCGATCGCATACGGCTATGACGAAAAGCTCGCCGTTTACTTTAACCAGGCTCCGCTGATCAACGTCGCGGCCGGCGGCGGCCCCGGCGGATTTGGTGGAGGCGGAGGCGGCGGCTTCCCGAGCGGCGGCGGACAGACCGGAGCGAATCGGCCATCCGGCCGCGGTACCGTTGACGACCCGGACGTGATTCAGGGTCGCCCTCCGTTGGCTCCGGCTTCGGCGACACCCAACCCCGATCAGGCTGCCCAGCTTGCTCTCCAGCAGCCTCTTCCCGAAATGCGGCCGCGGGTCGTGCTGAGATTCGCTCCCGTGGCTGAGCTTCTCGTCAGCGGCGAGCTTGCGAGCGGAGCTGAACTTGCCGGTAAAGCGGCGGTTGTGGACGTTCCGGTCGGCAAGGGTCACGTCGTCATGTTCGCCAACAACCCGATGTGGCGCCATGAGACGAGCGGCAGTGCGGCGTTGATCTTTAACGCGATTCTCAATTATGACAATCTCGGCGTCGGACGACCGGCCGGAGCGGGCGGACCTGGTAGAGGGCGACCGACGGAGGATCAGTAACCGTACATCAAAACAAAAAGCCGGAGAGAAATCATTTTCTCTCCGGCCTTTTTAGTTAGGTAAGATCAACTGTCTTTTTCTCCTCAGCCGCTCCCCCGTCCTTCGATTTCGCGGGTGTTTTGTTGCCTGGTTTATTATCGTCAAGCGAAATTCCGAAGATCTTTGGATTGTTGATAAACTCGGCAAGTTTGTCCGCGTCGAAAGTCGCACGGATAACGGCCGCTTCCTCTTTGTCGATAGTTACGACGGTCAACTTTACATTTGAGCCCGCGTCGCGCATATACATATAAACCTGCTGGCCTTCGCTGGAGCGGACATGGAGGATAGATCCCCATTCCGGGCTGAACGAGTTTTTCATCGCTTCCTGCATCTCCAGATCGAGCTTATCGCGTGAGAATTTGAGGTTTTCGAAAAACGTGACGTTAAAGCTCTTAAAGCCGGCCGGCCGCACGACCTTGACCGCGAAACGGGCGAGCCACATGAATGGAATATGGACCTTCTTCGCCTGATATTTTGTTTGCAAATGTCGGACGATCGCGTCGTATTCGTTGGGTTTGGCATTCGCCGCCGGAGCGGTTATCGCGAGGGCCAAAAGGGAGAGAGTCAAAGCGATCAATAGTTTCTGTTTAGTAAACATTGTCAATGCTCTCCTTTTAGTGATCTTTCTTGTCTTTTTTATCGGTTTCGATGTCGATCTTAGGAATGTTCAGCTTTCCGCTTAATTCCATTAGCAGATCGATATCGATCGGGCCGATGACATTGACGACGGCGATGCTTTTCGCCTCGGAAACGACGACGGCCACCCCGCTCATCTTGTCACCCTCGAACATCGTGTAAACATCTACCTTTTGATTGTTCCTCTTGCTCCGCACATTCGCCAGTCTTTCCCAGCCCGGGGCCTTTAATTGCGAACGTATCTCGTCAATGTCCGCGACGTTGTATTCATTTTCTTTTTCGAAGTTATACGCACGGACATAGATCGCCTGTAGGCCGCTGATAGCTTGTGCGACCTTTTTCGTGTCCTGGTCACTAATTTTCGCAAGGACGCGTTTGGCCATGTCGAGCAGTTTGCCGTCGATGTTGACCTCGACTACGTCTCTGGCCTTGGCTTCCAGGCCATTCAGCTTGTCAAAGTGGAGCCGCGCGTTTTGGGCACTAACCGCCATAGGCATCAGGGCCAAAGCCATGAACAATATAAATTTCTGTAATCTCATAATTATTTTCTCCTCAGGGCAATATCAAAAGTTGACTGCAACCAGCGAGCTATTTCTGATATAGATTTTTTCCCTTTTCGACGCTCGTTTTCATCTCTTCGTTACCGGCAATGGTGTCTCGGACGATCTTTAATTTGGATTCCGTGATCGAAAGCGCAAGCATCAATTGGCCGTAAGCGTATTTTTCTTCTTCGGTGAGGTTCACCCGAGGGGCTTTGTTTTCTTTCTTGACGGCTATCGTGTTTATCCGTTTTGCCGTCGGCCTAACAATATGTCGAGCCTTTAGTATCACCGGAGTATCATTTCGCGTTGGTAATTCGACCCTCGGAGCTAGCTGGACATCAGCCGGAGGTAAAACCACGGGTTGCGGCTCGATTACGTTCACCGAATCGCTGCCAATCACAACATTTCTGTTTGGAACTAGAAACCATCCAAGCGACACGATCACGACAACCGCCGAGGCAAATGCTAGCGCGAAGCCAAGCCTGAAGTAGCTTCGCCAGGGCTTTTCGACTAACGCCAAATTTTCCCCCGGAAGTTGAGGTGGCGCGCTCTGTTTGTAGCTAAACGCTTTGAGAGCGTCTTCCAAATCCTCGATCTCGGCGTCACCGCCTGTCTTATCCCAAAGATATTCTTCGTTCATCGTTTTACCTCGATCCCGAGTTTTTCCCGCAACATTTTCATTCCGCGATGCAGATTGACGCGGACCGAGTCGGTTGCCAAACCTGTCTGATCGGCGATCTCCTGTCCGGTCATTCCTTCGACCAGTCGCAGGACGAGCGTTTCCTTAAAAGTGTTCGGCAGCGTGCGGATCGCCGCCATGATCTCAGTCGCTTCTGCAAGAGGGTGGTTTTTCTGGCTTAAATCTTCCGAAAGTTCATCCGTCGGTTTCGCTCGTCTGAAATATTCGGTCGCTTTGTTTCGAGCGATCATGGCGATCCACGCTCCAACCGCATTCTTGTCGCGCAAATTGCCAAGATTCTTGTACGCCGAGATGAAAACTTCCTGCACGATGTCGTCCACCTCGTTACGGGGCACGCGTGAAAGGACTATGCCGTGGACCATCGGAACGTATTTTTGGTAAAGCTCGCCAAACGCCGCTTCGTCGCCGGCCGAAATACGATCGACCAGGCCGGCCTCCGTGCCGACCTTTTCGGCCGGTTCGGCTGTGGTTTCCGTCCTGACGAATAGAAACATATCCCCTGTCATCTCGTTGTCGGGCATCTTGTTTTGAAAAATGTGACGAGCAGCAAAAATATAACCAATTCTGCCGCTCATCACAAACTCAGATGGCTCAATGGTTGCGTGCCGATATTAAAGATGAGCGCAAGCCGCGAAATGTTAACAACTAAATTTAGTTTAGCCGAAGGTAATTTATTTTCTTACTTGATATCCTTGCGGCGTTGCGTGAGTAAAGCCATTTCACGCAAAGGCGCAAAGTCCGCAAAGGAAAGGCGTCCTCGTTTTGTCTTGAATGCAGTGAAGGGCTAGAATGGTTCCTAATATCCGAAAGTTACCGCCAAACAAAAGAGGAGTGTAGCAATATGAAAGGATTGTTGTGCATCGCATTTTTATTTATCGTGATCGTCATCGGCAATACCGTAACGCCCGCGCAAGACAATATGAAAGCACCAGTAGCAAAGAAAGTACCGAAGGTTTTGAATATCCACGGGTACGAAATCACTGATAATTACGCATGGCTGCGTGACCGCAACGACAAGAAAGATCCCGAGATAATCAAATATCTCGAAGATAACAATACCTATACTGAAACCTTTACGGGAAAGAACAAGGCATTTGTGGACGATCTTTACAAAGAAATGCTCGGCCGCATCAAGCAGACCGACCAGAGCGTGCCGTACAAGTTTGGCGAATACTGGTATTTCACCAAGACTGAGGAAGGCAAGCAGTATCCGACATATCTTCGAGGCAAATCGAAAGATGGCAGCGACGCTCAGATCCTGCTCGATCAGAATGCGATGGCGACGGGATTTAAGTATTTCGCGATCAGTGATTTTTCGCCGAGCGACGACGGCAATTTTCTCGCATTTGCCACCGACACGACTGGTTATCGACAATACACGCTACAGATCAAAGATCTCAGGACCGGCAAAATGCTTCCTGACAGGGTCGAGCGTGTGACTTCGGTCGAGTGGTCGAATGACGGCAAATA
>JAYVDQ010000204.1:0-5447 GCA_043749325.1 Chloracidobacterium sp.
TTCTCGAGCAGATCGATCAAAAACTCGTCATAATCCGACAGCCGAAAAAAGTAGCTTTCCTCAGCCACCTGATCGAGCGGCCGTTCGTGGATCAAACAATAAGGGGTTTCCGAGCCATCGGCAGTGTAATACTGGTCCTCGGTCTTAAATTCAGCACACGGAGCGCAGAACCAGCCCTCATAAAATCCCTTGTATATCGTATCGTTCCCTTTCGGAGTTTTGTTTTTGGCGATCTCGCGCCACAATTGCTGAGAGCCCTCGTAGTGGAACGGCTCGGTCGTCCGCATGAAAATGTCGTAACCGCCATTTACGGTATCTAGCCGAAAATCATGGAACATACGCTTCAGTTCATTTGAGATGTAGTCAGCTTGTTCCTTCGGAGTCCTGTCATTTTTGTCAGCCGCACGCTGAATATTGATCCCGTGCTCATCCGTACCAGTCAGAAAATAAGTGTCAAAACCCCGCTGTTTGCGGCTCCGCTGTATCACGTCCGCGACGGTCGTTGTATAGAGATGCCCCAGATGCGGGAGGCTGTTCGCATAGTAGATAGGCGTTGTTATGTAAAATGTCTGCGTCATTAATTCAAATCAGAAAAGTGCAGTGAATCCACTTCATACTCCGAAAATTTCGGGTCCACAGTCAAAATCGACATGCCTTCGGCCCGTGCTTGAGAGATCATCAGACGATCGAACGGATCTTTATGTATTTTCGGTAACTTGAAGACATCAAGCACGTGGTCGAGGTCTATAGGCAAATGCAGCCATCCGGCCTTCGAAACACGACTTCGAACAAACGTATCGGGCGGTTCCGGCAGCGTAAGTTTTCCGCCGCCATATTTTATTGAGATTTCCCAACTTGAGACATACGAAATGAAAACCTCTCGCTTGGGATCGTCACGCAAAAAGGACTTAACGCTCTGCGGTACTCGCTTGGGGTCGAGAAATATCCATAGAAATACATGTGTATCAAGTAGTACTTTCGTCCTCGTCTTCACCATAGAAAGCACGCATCAAATCCTCAGGCAGTTCGTCAAAATCATCCGCGATCCAACCTTTACCCTCATCCATTCCCCACCAATCCTTTTCGACGGGTTCGACGGGCACTAGTCGCACTTCGTCATTACCGTTATTCGCGATCACAACTTCCTCACCGTTCTTTGCAAGTTTAATAAGTTTGCTTAGTTGCGATTTTGCCTCATGGATGTTTACTTTGGTCATAACTTCAACCCCAAAACCAATTATCGCATTCTTAGCTAACTACATCAATTGGGTTAGCTAATCAGACGCTTCAACTTTTTCTCCTACCCTTTTATCAACGACATCGCCTCGGCACGTGTACGCGAATCTTTGCGGAAACCACCTAACACTGCAGACGTGATCGTGATCGCACCAGGTTTTTTAACTCCACGCAGGGTCATACACGTATGCTCTGCCTCAATGACGACCATCACGCCGATCGGCTGGAGTTTATCAAACAGGGTTTGAGCTATCTGCTGCGTCAGACGCTCCTGAACCTGTAAACGACGAGCAAAAACCTCGGCGATGCGGGCGAGCTTCGACAAACCGACAATACGGCCACCTTTTGGAATATACGCGATGTGGCATTTGCCGGTGAATGGCGCGAGATGGTGCTCGCAAACCGACGCGATCGAAATATCCTTGACGATGACCATTTCGTCGTGCGAATCGCCGGGCAGCGGCACGATGTGTTCGCTGGCGTCCACCCACATGCCCTCGGTCAGTTCGGCATAAAAGTCAGCCACGCGCTCGGGCGTTTTTTGCAGGCCTTCGCGCGTGGGATCCTCTCCCATTCCCTCAAGCATCAGCCGTACGCCCTGTGCGATCTTGTCGAGATCAACCTTTTTCTTTATCTTTTTTGCCATACGTTATCGCGGGCGTCTCTCGCGCGCTTGCGTCCGCGAAATAACCGAAATATAGTGTTTGTACAATCTATAAAAGTTTATCTGTTTTGCGGGAAAAGAAAAAGCCGCTCTGATTTTCGCTCTAACGGCTATTCCAATACATCGCCGGTCGAACCGGCTTACTAGGGAGGTTCAGTATGTTGAAACGAAATCTTGCCAGGATATTTTTAGTAACGATGATGGTCTGCGTGACCTGCACGGACAGCTTCGCGGATATTCGCGTACGTTTTGCGCGGGGACGCACATCATCCACGATGACGGGTAGACTCGGCGGTGGCGGAGCCGTCTGTTACGTTGCTGGTGCGAGACGCGGACAGACGCTGAATGCGACGATCAGTTCCAGGAACGGGCGTGCAAATTTTCGCTCAACGGGCGACACAAGCTACACGGAAACCTTTGATGTTTCGGGTGACCAGCGCTTCTGTATATACAACAACGGCCGCCTGACGACCTATACCCTAACGGTCTCGATCCAGTAGCCGGTCGAACATTTCAGAAAGTAGAGGTGCGTCCACCCGTACCACCGTCTTTTGCTATCTATTAGCCGAAACGTCTATAATTACGGTTTATTTTGCCGCGCGCAAAACAAACTGTAATGACGATCACACAAATACAACAAATCCTCCGTGAGGCCGTGATCGCGGCCGCCCGGTCTCGATTCGGCATTGAATTAGAGCAGGTCGCCGCCGAAATCCCACCCAAAACCGAGCTCGGGGATCTCGCTTTCCCTGTCTCGTTCGAACTAGCAAAAAAGATCAAACAGGCGACGGGCGAAAAAAAAAATCCCCGTGAATTAGCAGAAACGCTAAAGGCCGGGCTTGAAGCTATCGAAGCCGTCGCAAGTATTGAAGTTGCTGGCGCCGGATATTTGAACGTTTTCTTCGACCGGGCCGCTTTTTTATCGGCAAATGCCGCGGCTGAACCGCAGCCAAATCGAGGACTTTCAAACGACCCTTCTTCGCCCAAAGTCTGTGTCGAACACACATCCGTTAATCCTAACAAAGCTGCACACATCGGCCATGTGCGAAATTCCGTCCTCGGCGACACATTTCAACGCATCCTGAAAGCGACTGGAAAACGCGTCGAGATACAAAATTACATCGACAACACAGGGGTTCAGGTGGCGGATGTTGTGGTCGGATTTTTGTTTATTGAGAACATGAATCTGGATTCGATAAAGACTCTTGATAAAGAGCTTACAAAGTCAGATAAAACTTTTGACTATTACTGCTGGGACTTATACGCGCGCGTCGGCATTCAGTATCAAACGAACGAAAAACTTAAAGAAAAGCGTGCCGAAGTCATGCATTTGATCGAGGCGGGCGATAACGAAACCGCCAAACTCGCCGATTACGTTGCGACACGTAATGTCGAATGTATCCTCGATACGATGGAACGGTTGTCGATCCGTTACGACCTGCTGCCCCGCGAATCGGAGATACTGCATCTTCATTTCTGGGACCGGGCTTTTGATCAGATGAAGCAGCTCGGCGTAATCCATTACGAAACTGATGGCAACCACGCCGGATGCTGGGTAATGCCGTTCGAGGAGCATACGGGGACCGAGGATCACGAGAACGATAAGATACTTGTAAGATCAAACGGCACAGTGACTTACACTGGTAAGGACATCGCCTATCAGATGTGGAAGCTTGGCATCCTGGGCCTGGATTTCTATTATCGTTTCTTTAATACCTATGCTAACGGCCAGCGCGTTTGGATCACGGCATCAGAAAACACCGAATCCGACGCATCGCGGCCTGCTTTCGGCGGCGGCGAGACGATCTATAACGTGATCGATACTCGACAGTCATATCCACAAGATATCGTCAGAAAAGGAGTTGCGGCGATCTCGCCGGAGAAAGGTGAGCGGGCGAGCATTCATCTCTCGTACGAGATGGTTGCGTTGTCGCCGGCGGCGGCCGAGGAGCTTGGCTTTAAGCTTTCCGACGAGGACAGAAAACGTCCATTTATCGAGATGAGCGGCCGCAAAGGCCTCGGTGTCAAAGCCGACGATCTGATCGACCGCCTCGAGGCCAACGCCCTCGCCGAGGTCGAATCGCGGCATCCAGACTCGGGTTTAGAAGAAAAGCGCCAGATTGCCCATCAGATCGCGGTCGGAGCGTTGCGATATTTTCTCCTCAAATTTACTCGAAGCACCGTAATCGTATTCGATTTCAAAGAGGCGTTGTCGTTCGAGGGCGAAACGGGCCTGTTTTGCCAGTATTCGGCTGTTCGTGCGAATTCGATATTTAGAAAACTCGATGACATGGGTGAATCGCTCGACGTCTGCCGTACGCGGATCGCCGATCATGCCAAAGTCGCGAAGATTGTCGCCACCGACCCGGCCAGCGACATTTGGTCGATGGCGATACTCGCGGCGAGGCTTGAGGAAACAGTTGCGCAGGCCGCTATGCAGAATGAACCCGCGATCCTGGCAAAATATACGTTCAATCTCGCCAAGGCCTTTAACCTTTTTTATCACACTCACAAGATCATCACAGAAACCGACGATGTTAAGCGAGCGGTGCTTGTGGTCGTCGCCGATATTGCCCGCCGGGCGTTGACCGAGGCTCTGGACACGCTGGGTATCGAGGTGCCGGAAAAAATGTGAGTTGACAGAACCGCAAAGATTGGTTCTAATGGTTTTTAATGAACGACGGTCAAAAACTCTCTAGCGTACCTGTAAGCGGCCTTTGGTGGTGGCATGACGCGGCGCGTATTGGGTTTTGAGCTGGAACGGATGATTTAGTCAGACCAGATTCATTTTCCTAACCGCCGCTCAAGTTAAATCTTGAGCGGCGTTTTTTCTTTATGGACGCTACTTTCGAAAACGCAATCGCGACTACCGTGATCCCCGTAGTTCAGACGATGCCTGCCGATCTGCTGACTCCGCTGGCGGTCTATCTAAAGCTGTCGGCGAATTCAACGAACTCCTTCCTGCTTGAATCGGTCGAAGGGGGCAAGAGTCAGGCCCGGTATTCGTTCATCGGAGCCGACCCGGAAACTATCGTCCGGGGCAGCGATGTAAGTGTCGAGATCGAGGACAAAAATGGCCGCCGTACAGAACCGAAGGGTCTGATCCCGTACGTTCGCGACCATTTTGCTATCAGAAATGCTGACGCCGACGCCGATCTGCCCGCGTTTATCGGCGGAGCCATCGGGTATCTTGGGTTCGATTGCTGCGAATGGTTCGAACCATCTCTAAAACTCGGAAACGAGAGCGACAACGCGGCGCTGATGTTCTTTCGCTCTATCGTCGCCTTCGACCACGCCAAACAGGTGATCAAGATCATTTCGCTTGTATTCACGCACGAGGCGGGCGACGAGGGTACTCTCGAAAGCCTTTTCGCGGCGGCAGAGACGCGAAACCGCGATATCCAGAATATCCTCGAAACCGGCTTTCCGACAGTGCCAAAAACCGAACCCGTCGCCGCTCCGATGGCCGTAAATTCAAACTGGGAACGGGCCGAATTCGAGGGTGCCGTTTCGACCATTAAAGAGCTTATCAACGCCGGCGAATGCT
>JAYVDQ010000205.1:0-2610 GCA_043749325.1 Chloracidobacterium sp.
GATCAGTCAATCCCCCCGGTTGTAGCTCAAAATCAGCCGAATATCGCGGACGTGCCACACGTTCCATCCGCGAAGAAATCAAACTTGAATGGATCGGGGATGACCGTCTCTACGAAGACTACCCCGGGCCGTGAGATCATACCTGTGAGAGCTTTATTGAAGAGTCAGCGAATTCGATTCGGCAAGAGTCTGACCGCGAGCACGCGGACCGTGCCGCCAATCCAGCAACGCAAGGCTCCGGCATTGACCGCGTTCGATGATGATGATGATAAATCGCTGCGTCTCGCCGATCTGTTTGATGAGGGTGGTTCGTAGATATAGGTTACGGGAAACATCTATGGAAAAAAGTATTTACACTAATGCGTTCTTAATAGGCCTTGCGGCCTTGGCTTTTGGCGCGGCGGCGTTTGGACAGGGCACGACACCTTCTGAAACACCCCAGCCGGTGGCCCCAAAGCCCCAGGATATGCGGACGGCCGTGCTGGGCCAACTAGGATTGTCTCGCGACCAGGTTCAACAAATTCGCCGGGTTAACATGGAAAGAAAACCGCTAATGGACGAAGCCCAGAAGCGGCTTCGCGAGGCGAACCGTGCGCTTGACGAAGCTATATATTCCGATCAGGTCAGCGAGAGCGATGTTCAGTCCCGCCTCAAAGAAGCCCAGCTTGCACAGGCCGAGGTCGCGAAGATCCGCTTTATGAATGAATTTGCCGTGCGGCGTATCCTTACGCCCGAACAGCTTGTGCGATTTCGCGATTTGCGTCAAAAATTTGAGCAGACGACGCGCGAAAATGCGTTAAAAAACCGCCCTTTAAACGGCGGACTGCCGGGCGATGGCCGTATCCCGGCGGGTGGGAAGCCGTTTGGCGAAGTTAAGAAGGAATGAAAGCAGGTTACAGGTCCAAATAAACCGCAGCCCCAATTCTAAAACGCCTCGGCTCTTAAACATCAGATAAATTCCTACCGCCCCATGTTCGGCCGGTCCTGAAAAGGATTGGCCTTTCTTATTGTTTGATGTTTGGACTGAGTTCGTTATATTCTTGACAAGATAAAAATGCCCGTTTCTATTGAATGAATCCCATAAAGAAATTTCTTTTCGAAGTTCAGGAGATCACAAACCTCTTGTGGCGCTCAATAAAGGGGCTTCGAAAACGTCCGCGATACTTCCGGGAGATCGTCGATCAGATAGATCAGATCGGCGTCGGCTCGATCGGAATTGTCACGCTGAATGGGTTCTTTACGGGCGGCGTGCTCATTCTGCAGGCCTACCCGACGCTTGAATACTATGGAGCCCAGAGCAGCGCCGGACAGGGCGTGGCGACATCGCTGATACGGGAACTAGGCCCGGTTTTGACCGCGTTAATGGTGGCAGGAAGAGTTGGTTCGGCGATCTCGGCGGAGCTTGGCTCGATGGTAGTTTCACAGCAGATCGATGCCATGCGGGCGCTTGGAACCTCTCCGGTTCGAAAGCTTGTAACGCCGCGAATAATTGCTTTGCTGATTGCCCTTCCATTGCTAACGATCTCAGCCGATATGTTTGGACTGATCGGCGGCGGCTTGGTGGCGCGGCAGCTCCATGGACTCGATACCAATGTTTACATCCAGTCGGTTCGCGCGGGCGTTGCAATGTCCGACCTGATTGGCGGCCTGGTGAAACCCCTTACGTTTGGCCTTATAATCGCTTTGGTGTCGTGTTATAAGGGCCTGAGCACGACGGGCGGAACGGTCGGCGTCGGACGTTCAACTACAAATGCCGTTGTTTTATCGTCGATCAATATAATTATCGCGGACTTTTTCTTATCCAAGATCCTGCAAAGCATCTTTGGCAGCACGCTGTTTTGATCATTATGTCGCTTGAACTTGAAAACGATCGCGAATACGTTCCCGACGAGATCAATCCGGAGGTTTTTGGCAATCGGGTAATTCCGGCGATTGAGTTTCGGGATGTCGAGCTGGCGTTTGATGATGAGATCATTCTCGACAAGGTCAGTTTTACCGTCAAACGCGGCCAGACGAAGATCGCCCTGGGCGGCTCGGGCAGCGGTAAATCAACTATAATCAATCTCGTGCTGGGCCTGCTAAAACCGGACGCAGGCGAAATCCTGATCGACGGCGAAGATATTTGCGGTTTCGACGACCAGGAATTGATGCGGGTCCGCAAAAAGATCGGGATGGTCTTTCAGGAAGGGGCTTTGTTTGACTCGTTATCAGTTTATGACAACGTCGCCTACCGGCTGCACGAAGAAAATGTCGATGAGGACGAGGTCGAACACGAAGTTGTCCGCATGCTCCAGTTCGTCGATCTCGAAGATGCGATCGACAAGATGCCAGCCGAATTATCCGGTGGTATGCGCCGCCGGGTCGGCATAGCCAGGGCGCTGGTTGGAAATCCGGACATTGTCCTGTTTGACGAACCGACAGCGGGGCTGGATCCCCCGACAGCACGGACGATATGCGAACTTGCAATTAAACTTCGCGATCTCGAAGAGGTATCATCTATATTTGTCACGCACGAGATGAACAATCTGGATTATATCTCGTCTGAATACGCGGTTCTTGATCGAGACGGCCAGGTGCATTTTGAGATCGAAGGCGGTAAACTTTGCCTTA
>JAYVDQ010000206.1:0-5355 GCA_043749325.1 Chloracidobacterium sp.
GTGCATCCAAAACAGCTTCGCACCTACCTTCGGCTAATGAACCTGAAACTCGGCCTCCTTATCAATTTCAATGTTCCCCTCATTAAAGATGGGATTCAACGAGTGGTTAATAATCTCTAACGGCATATGAGGAATTTTGCGATAGTATTGATCTCCGGTGGAATGGATTCGTGCGTCACGGCTGCGATGGCTCACGATGAAACTGACAGCCTTGCGTTCCTCCACATTTCCTACGGCCAGCGAACCGAGGCAAGCGAGCGTAAAGCATTTAACGACATCGCGGATCATTACGGCGCCCGAAAACGGTTGGACATTTCCATCGAGCATCTAGCAAAGATCGGCGGCTCATCGTTGACGGACGCCGAGATCGCCGTTACCGAAGCGGACCTCGAATCGAAAGAGATACCGACGAGCTACGTACCGTTTCGCAACGCCAACATGCTCTCGATAGCGGTTAGCTGGGCCGAAGTTATCGGTGCAAACGCGATCTATATCGGTGCTGTGGCAGAGGACTCAAGCGGATATCCGGACTGTCGTCCGGAATTTTACGCGGCTTTCCAGAAAACGATTGACACCGGGACAAAACCCGACACACATATCGAGATCCGCACGCCCATCATCCATCTTTCAAAAGCCGAAATAGTGAAAAAAGGAATCTCGCTGCAAGCTCCGCTGCACCTTACGTGGTCGTGCTACCGCGGCGAAGACCTCGCTTGCGGCACGTGCGATTCGTGTGCTCTGCGTCTACGGGGATTTGAACAGGCAGGCGTGAAAGACCCGATCCAATACCAGGACTGACCTACGAGCCGGCCTCAGGCTCTTTTTCTCCGGTACTTTCCGCTTTCTTTGCTTCGAGTTCGCCAATCCGGGATCTCAGGCGTTCTATTTCCGAGTCAATTGCGGTAGATTCGAGTCCCGTGCTGCTAAGCTTGTGAAATATCGGCGTGATCACCGTCAACGCACCGATCACGATCGAGAGAACGCCGATGATCCGGCCGACGATCTCTTCGTCATGCCAACGTGTGCTCCAGATCAGGAACAGGAGCAGCGCCGTCAGCGACCACACGGCGCCATGCACGGCGTATCGCGCCCACATAAATCGTTTCTCAAGCCGGGCCAGCGACAACAGCGAAAGGTGCGAACACGACGCTGCGAACAGCGTAATGGACATCAGGATCTTTACAAACGCATCATTTTCAGTTTGCCATGCCCAGATGATGAACATCCACATCCCCGCCGAAGCGACTGCACACGCAATACCGGCAAACGGCAGCAAACGCCCGCGTCCCGTTTCGAGGTACGCTCCGCACGCGAGCCCCAGAATACTCGTGAGCGTGACCGTCAATGTGGTCAGTAGAACCTTGGACTCAAGTTCGCCAAAATTACCAATTAGGATTACACCAATACCGATCAGGGCACTGACACCAACCGATGTGATAAGCAGATAGAGAAAGAATTTCTTGAGGTTTATTTGTTTCACGTTGCGCTCAAATGTATACCGATTTTTGCAAAAATCAAGTGATCTGAGTCACAACTTGCGGTCAGATCGACAATCGCTCCCGGTCGATGTTGAGGTCGCTGAGATCACCCAACGCAACAAACGCCACATTCTCGGCGCGGAAAAACTCGTGTGCGAGAGCTTGAATTTCGTCCGCCGCAACGGCTTCGAGTTTCGCCAGGGTTTCCTCGACGGAGATCTGCCGGCCATGCGTCATTTCGGATTGGGCGAGCGTAGCGGCTCGTGCCGCCGAGTCTTCAAGGCTGAGGAGGATCGAGGCAACGGCCTGTTGTTTCGCAAGCTCCAGCTCATCTTTCGTAATACCATCCCGGACAACATTAGTCATTTCGGCAATGGAAAGATCGACGACTTCCCCAACCTGTTCAGGCGAGGTCGCCGCAAAGATCGAGAACATGCCGCAATCCTGATACGAGACCGCCGAGGCACCCACGCTGTAAGCGAGACCGCGTTCCTCGCGGACCTTTTGCCACAGGCGGCTCGACGTGCCGCCGCCAATGATATTTGCAAGTACATCTGCGGCGTAACGGCGTTCGTCGGTGGCCGAAACGAGCGGCGTAGCGATCACAAGGTGAGCCTGTTCGAGGTTGGGATTGTGCTTAATAATGATCGGAGCGGCGGACACCGGTGTTGTCGGAACGCGGGCACCATTGCCCGCAAAGGCCTCGTGCGGCGTTGCGAACGCGGCCGATGTCAACTCGAGGACTGCGTCGTGCTCCACATTTCCAGCCGCTGCAATAACCAGATTCGAAGAATTAAAAACGTCCCGGTGATACCTCTGCGTAGTCTCGTAGTTAAAGCTCCTGACTGTTTTCGGCGTCCCGGCAATGGACATTCCCAGCGGGTGACCCGGAAAAAACGCCTCACTGAATATCTCGCCCAGGTATTCCTCCGGCGAATCGTCGATCATCTTCATCTCCTCAATGATGACTCGTTGCTCGCTTTTGAGATCGGCCTCGTCAAAACGCGGATTTGTGAGAATATCGGCTATCAGCTCAAACGCCTGTTCGACACGGTCGTCGATGACCTTGATCGCGAAACCGGTCTCTTCGTGAGTCGTAAACGCGTCGAGATTCCCGCCCAAACGGTCGGTCTCGATGGCGATCTCAAGTGCGGTTCGTTTGGCCGTGCCCTTAAAAACCGTGTGCTCGATAAAATGCGAGATGCCGTGAAGCTCAGCCGGCTCGTGACGCGCTCCTTTGCGGAAAAAGAATCCGAGCGTTGCCGAACGAACGCTTGGCATGCGGTCGGTGAGTATGGTCAGGCCATTTTCGAGGCGGGTTTCCTGTATGTCTTCTTTCATTAGCGAACTTTAGAATCTAGCACGCGAAAGGCAGAAACACGACCCGTAGGGAGTGTGTTCCGAGTATTTACGACCAGGAGACACACTCGCTACCTCTCGTGTTTCTGCCTTCATGTCCCACGTTCTCAATGAGAGATCGCGTTAAAGAGCAGAGGGAAGGTGGCCAGTGACTGGCCGCGATACTGAGGCCGAAAGCCAAATAGGATTATTTTACCCTTGCCCATGTTTACCTGTACCAAAGCAGCTTTTCCGGCGATCTTTTCGGCGCCGAGCGCCCAGCCCGAAAGCAGTATTTTGCTCGGATCGGACGGGTAACGGGCAATGATCTGTGCCTTTGCGTCTTGTGCGACATCGAAAGCCGGGCCACCTTCGAACCACGCGATTGACTCTTTGGGCATTCCCTTGGCGATCGGGCTTGTTGTATCGAGTTCAGTGCGGAGGATCGAGCCGGGAATGTAAAAATCCTTGCGGGCAAGGCCCTTTGTTACGTCGCGGATCGGCAAATTGAACTGCTCAATGGCAAAATCGGACGCGCGGTTTAGGAAGACGAGCGTGCCGCCGGCCTCGACAAATTTCTTTAGGCTCTGAACCCCATCCTTGCCAATGCCGCCAGTGTATTCATCCGGCATCGATCCTTTTGCATAGCCGTTGAGGATCTGGCTCGGCGACTGGTCGGGGAAGACTATCGTATTGATATTGTTCGATAGGAATTTGTCGTTTAATTGCGTATCAACTATTGAGCCAAAATGAAAGCTGCACAACGATGATTTGTTCGGTATCATTCGATTGTAGTTTTCGATCACCCAACGGGTCCAGCCTTCGTCAAGCGAAGGCAGATGTGAGCGGTAAATTGCGAAATTCAATGCGCCGGTACATCGGGTGCTCCCCCCTGTTCCGTTGCCCAATCCTGAACCACCAGAAAAGCTGTCAATTGGCTCATCTAGCAGCGTTACACCTACATCAAGTAGGTAAGAAAGTGAATGGGCGGTTACGTCGTACGGCGGTATTGGGCGGCCATCGGGATCACGAAGATCCGGATATTTTTGAGCTTCTAAAAGCGTTTTAGCAAATGCAAAATAGGGCTGTTCCGCCTTAATAACGCGACCACCAGATTCCCGATAGGACTCGATTGACACGTTTGAAAGATTTTCGACCTCGACACCCGCCCGGTGAAGAATATTTTCGATTAAATTCCCCTCAAACGATGGTTTTATGCGAAGTCCGTACAATTCATCGGTTTTTCTTGGCCGCACCGCTTCTTTCCCGATCCCATAAAACCTCGATAGCCATTTCTCGCGATTGTCGGCTGCGTTGTGGAGCAGGCTAAACGCGGCGGCAGTCATGTAGTTGGTTATGTCGCGGATGTGCCATTCGCCGCCTTTCCAGACGGGGCCAAAGTTTGGGGCTTCTTTTCGCGGGTCGTAGTGTTCGCCGGGGCGGAGGTCTTCGAATTTTACGGTGATAGGCGTCGCGAGCTTGCACGAGGCGGTTTCGCTCAGGATGCGGACACCGCCATGATAGTGCGAATACGCCCGTGCCGGAGTCCAGGCGTCGTAGGTCGAATCGGTCGTTATCCCCTGAAAACCTTGCTTGCGGAGGTCGGCGGCCATGTAATTGCCGAGTTCGGTATAGCCCTCGACAAGCTGTTTCGGTACGTTTGGCTCGACCGGCTCCATATACGGCGGCAGGAAAAGCCGCGAGCCGTTCGCACCCTGCTGGTGGATGTCGTGGACGATCTGCGGGTGCCAGACGTTGTGAATTTTATCGACGGTGAGCTGCGTCTCGACCTGCGTAAAGGCGTACCAGTCGCGGTTATCGTCGTGGCCGACGTATTTGTGATAAAGCTCCGGCGGCTCGGTGCCTTCGTACGGCGTGCCGAGCGTTTTTTGGTACCAATTATTGACGATATCGACGCCATCCGGGTTGAGGCTCGGCACAAGCAGAATGATCGTATTGTCGAGGATCTTTTTAATATCTGCGTCGTTGCTGCTGGCCAGCCGATATGCGATCAGCATAGACGACAAATAGCTGCCGACCTCCGTCGAATGGACGCCGCATGTGATCATCACGATCGTCTTGCCCTGTGCGATCAGAGCTTTAGCCGCCGCGTCGCTGCTTTTTATCCTGCGAGGGTCGGCAAGCTTTGCATTGATCTGTTTATATTTTTCAATGGTTCTCAAATTTGCCGGGCTCGATATCGTCGCGTAAACAAACTGAGCCCCCATCGTCGTCTTGCCGATCTCCTGAAACTGTACGCGGTCACTGGCGGTATCGAGCTTTTTAAAATACTCGACCACCTGTGCCCAGCTCGCCAGCTTGCGATCGTCGCCCGGTGTCCAACCAAGCACGTCCTTCGGCGCGGGCACGGTTTGGGCCGCGATCGTCAATACAAGAAATACACAACAGAGACACAGAGACAGCGAAAAAAAAGAAAATCGTTTCATATTTTGACCTATCTATTCGAGATGAT
The DNA here is from genome assembly GCA_043749325.1 of Chloracidobacterium sp. GTDB lineage: Bacteria > Acidobacteriota > Blastocatellia > Pyrinomonadales > Pyrinomonadaceae > OLB17. The sequence continues at coordinate 5,290 of JAYVDQ010000206.1, forward strand.
TTTTTAGTTTAGTTGATTTCCGGTTCGTTTTGAAATCTCTTTGTCTGCCGCGCGAAAGTTTGACGG
>JAYVDQ010000207.1:0-6252 GCA_043749325.1 Chloracidobacterium sp.
GCTGTAGCTATCGTTATTCGCGACAACAGCCGAGATCCTTCCCGGCGACCCGATCTCGGATTGATCGGACGCTGCCTTGAACGCCCCGTTAACGCCGACCACGCTGTGCTGGGTGATCGCCGCGTTGTTGAGGTTTGCGGAATTGTCGAAAGATGCGAACGGCGCGGTTTCATCTGAAGGACCGAATGTGACCGAGTATCTCAAGATGCCATTCGTATCATAAAGGTTAACGGCATCACCGGACGCATTGAGTCCGGCACCAGATCCGTTGTAGTTGCCGATCTGCGGTCCGGTCGGCGAATTCGCTCCAAACCAGAGGGTTTTGAACGCGGCCGAAGCCGGGGCTGGATCATCCGTATCGATAAAGATTACCGATTCGCCGGGATAAATGCTCGATATGCCGGACATCGGTACGGCCGCCGCGAACGACTCGGAATTGTCGCCCATCTTCCACCCGGTTATATCCAGGGCCGTCGAGCCCGTGTTCGTCACCTCAAACCAGTCGGGGGCGCCAACCCCGTTGCCGCTACCGGTTAGATGCACTTCGGAAATGAAGGGAACGGCCGACGCTGCTTCGTGCCGGTCATCGAGCCTGGAAGTTGAGGACAACCCCGTTAAATTCAGCGCGGTTGAATCATTTTTCCCCGCCTCCGTGCGTTGAGTTACAAATGCGAATCCAATAACCGAGACCACAATGGTGACAACGAAAATACCGAGTTTTTTAAACATACGGATCCTCCAAACATTCATAGGTTCCAACGAAACATGGTTGACTTTCCAAAACCGTGACTCATCCAAACGCCGTCACGGGTAAAAATTGTCTTTCAGTATTCGTTAATTCCGTTTTTTTGAAATTGGCACACCCTTTCTAAACACGAAAAGGCAACCATGTGGCCACCCTAACTATTGCAATTACTGGAGCCGGTGATAAGACTCGAACTTACGACCTGATGATTACAAATCAACTGCTCTACCAACTGAGCTACACCGGCTTATGCGTTGCGGCGAGGTCCCGCGATCCGCAAACGAAAATACTAGCAAAATCGCGTCGGTCTGTCCAAATTGATTGGGTCAAATAAAACGTTTAACATTACACAAAATTGTTGACGCTTTGTCCATTTTAGCGATACAATTAATTGTACCCGTTGGGGTATCCGACAATTTTTTTGCTTCAGATCTCATCTCTAGTCATACAGAGAATTAACAATCATAGTCAGGTAAGGAGAAAATCGTGAATTTTCAAAAGTATTTCGTAGAATGTATCGTCTTATTCAGCTTGCTCACCATTATTTTTTCCGGTATTGCAGCGGCGCAGGGAAACGAAAAAATGCCTATGTCGATTATCGACGCGCCAAAAAGGTCGATGGACCTTGCCGGCCGGAACAACCTTTATTGCGCCGGCTTCATTCAGTCAACCGCCATCAGCACCGGCAACAAGATAGTCGGGGCCAAGGATGAAACGGATAAGTACAATTACTCGCAGAATGATTTTCTTTATATCAACATGGGCCAGAATAAGGGTGTGAACGTAGGCGATGTCTTTGCGGTCGTGCGTCCCCGGGCACAGGTTAAGAGCAAATGGTCAAACAAGTATGACCTGGGATTTTATGTTCAGGAGGTCGGAGCTTTAGAGGTGGTAACAGTGAATGCGGAGGTCTCGGTCGCCCGCGTCAAATCTTCGTGCGACACCTTTTTGCTCGGCGATCTGGTCCAGTTGGTCGAAAAGCGGACTAGCCCGGTCTATCAGCAGCGTCCGGCTCTCGACATTTTTGGAGCACCGTCGGGCAAAGCCGAGGGACGCATTTTAATGGCGCGGGACGGTGCCGAGATGCTAACACGCGATTATATCGCCTACGTCGACCTCGGGGTCGATAATAACGTCCGCGTCGGCGATCACCTGACCATCTTTCGCCCGCTGGGCAAGGGAAATTTGTTCCTGATGCCGGACACGGAATCCGTCGGCGCACGCGATTACGGCTATCAGAGCGATGTGTATCAGGGTGGAAAGTTTTCTAATCAGGCCGCCCGCAAATCTGGCGACAAGGCCGAAGGTAAAGAGGTTTCGACTAAAAAGGCAAAAGAGGGCCGCCCGTCCAATCTGCGCAAAATAGTCGGCGAGGCCGTCGTCCTGAATGTGAAGGAAAAAACCGCGACCGTCGTCATCACCCGCACCGCTTCCGAGATCCACACCGGCGATTGGGTAGAGATCCATTAGGGGAAAAAAGGCAAAAGTAAAAAGTAAAAAGGCAAAAGCGGAGTGATTCGCTTTTGCCTTTCTTATTGAGCGTTTTCGATTGATTTTGTCGAGTCGGCGGCGGTTTGGCGCTTTCGCTTGTTCTCGGTGAAAAAGAACGCAAAATAACCGTACATCGACCAGACTGCGGTGATCACGGCGACCCAGAGGGCTCCGCGGCCTACCAGATAGCCGAAGACCTTCCAGTCATTTGACGTGATCGTAAATTTTAAAAGATCGGCGAATGCGGTCCGTACCTCAGTGACCTGCCAGAATAATGCGGGGTAATCGAGGCCGAAATTAGAGACCGGCGGCGGGCCGTTAGCGGCGGCGACAAGCAGCGCGACGACGGCGACGCATTGAGCCCACATCTTGAGCTTGCCCATGCCCTGGGCAGCTATTACTATGCCCTCGCTGGCTGCGACCGACCTGAGACCCGTGATGATGAACTCGCGACCGAGTATCACGACAACCGCCCACGATGGGGCAAGGTGCTTTTCGACCAGCACGATCAGAGCGGCCGAGACTAGCAGTTTGTCGGCGATCGGGTCAAGGAATTTACCAAGCGTCGAAACCTGTTTTCTCCGACGCGCGACCTGTCCATCGACAATATCCGACAAGGCGGCGATCAGAAACAACACGATGCCGGCCGCGTAGCCGCTGACGCCAAACAATTGCTCGGCGACGGGCGTTAGAAGGACGACGACCAGGAGCGGTACGACGACTATCCGGCTGAGGGTTATGTAATTTGGAAGGTTCACCGCGTCTTTATAAGACTATGTAGTCCAAAGCCCAAAGTCCAAAGCCGCGAACGACTTTGGACTTTAGACATTGGGCTTTCGACCTTTTTACGCCGCCGGCGGCTGCATAAAGCCGAGGTCGGTATTGATGCCGCCCGAGTTTGAGAAGTTAGTGATCTTTGGAAACACCTGGGCCATGTTTGCACTGGGAACGCCGAACCAACGGGCCAGCGTCGCGCAATATTGTTCGACAGAGGTCGCGGGCACCCAACGGCCCCGGGCTCCGCTGCCGTTATCCGAATCATCGGCCGTATTAAACGAAAGCTGCGGATAAGGCGTGCCGTTTGCTCCGTCGCGGCCGTAGAAATTGGACCCGGCTATTCCGCCACCCACGACGAACATGTGGTTGCCCCAGGCGTGATCCGTGCCGACGACGCCGCCGCTTCCAGCCGGATTAAACGTGCGGCAAAAATCAGCCATCGTGAACTGCGTGACCTTATCCGCGAGGCCCTGAGCGACCATCTCGTCATAAAAGGCCCGCATCGCCTGACTCATCTGCGTTAGCAGATTGTTCTGGGTCGGTAACTGGTTGGTATGCGTGTCAAAACTCCCTAACTGCACATAAAAGATCTGGCGGTTTATCGAAAGGTCGCTGCGTTTTTTGATCATCAACGCGACCTGTTTCAACTGGTTTCCGATGGACGTGTTGGGAAAAGTTGCAGTTGTCACTGGAATATTGGTCTGCAATGCGTTATTTGCCTGCATCGCGAGATCTGTTACATGACTTGCCGCTGCGACGTAATTAGAGGAATCAGAAAGGTCTTGGGTTCTAAGCGTGTTAAAAGCATTGTAACGGGTCAAATTCGTTCCCGTTATCGGTGGGGCGAAGCCGACCGGGGCCAACACGTTGGCAAGTGATGTCGGAGCCGCCGCGATTGCCATCGGCAGGGTCGCCTGGCCGGAGGTGAACAACTGCGCACCCGATATGGATGTAATGGTCGGAATAAGAGAACTGGGATTATCGACCGCAGTTCTCAAATCGGAGATGCGGCCGCCCCAGCCTGTGAACGATTTGGCGTCGCTTCGACCGCTCTGGTATTGAGAAACCTGGTCGGAGTGCGAAAACAATTGATATGGCCTGGGTACCGAGCCGTTCTGGTATGTCGTTCGCGTGGTCGGCGTGACGAGCGTGCCGACGTTAGTGACGGCGGCGAGCTTTCCGGACGCCCAAAGCTCGTGAATGCCGTTATTAACGATATTTGCTCCGGCGGGCTGAACGCCCAAGCCCGGATGGAGGGCATACGCCAGATTGCCGATACGTGGAACCATGATCGAGGTGCCGGCAAGCTGTGCCTGCGAGAGGGCAAGCCCCTGGATGCCGCGAGCGGCATTGTAATTATCATAGGTATTGGTCGAGCCGGTGGTATGGTTGGGAATAATCATGTTATTCCCGTCATTGCCGCCCTGCATAAAAACGCAGACCAAAGCACGGTAATCGCTTGGGACCGCTACAATATCGTCCTGCGCGGTTTGGGCATAAGCGCTCATCATGCCGAGGTGCCGCATTTGAGTTGCTATGGCGGCCATGCTCAGTGCACCGCACGACTTCAATAAAAATTCACGTCTGTCCTGTGTCATAGTTTTTACCTCTGTACCTGATATTGGTGCGATGTCGCGAGAAGATAAATGGCCTGACGAACCCGGCCGATGTCCCCGGCCGCAAAGCTGGTTACAGCCGGCAGGATCGTGCTTTTCATTGCCGCGGGCATTGTGCTATGCAGCATTCGCCGGTTTAGCTCGTCCACCAGTTGGTTACCCGTCGAATCGGCGGTCGATAGGGCCTGTAGATCGCTAAAGTCGAGCGAGATTCCCGCCGGACCGTTAGGGGCGGCAACCGGTATTGCAGGGGCCGAAAAGACGATGCGGTTTACAAAGTTTGTCCTCTGTATCGATGTGCTCGTAGTCATGATCGCAAACTCGGGGCCGAGCAGCGCCGTACCCGGAACAATGTAGCTAGGCGGGTAAAAGTTGAATACGGTTGGCGACATATACTGGATCTGTGCCATTCCGGTGAATTCAGAGCGTCCCATAAGGTAGCCGTCGCTAAGCGAAAGGCCGTCCGCCGATTTCACGTTGAACATCCTCAAAAGGGTCGTAGCGTACTGCACCGGCTCACGCAATTTGCCGTAACCAGGATCGGTTTTTGTGTCACCGCGGGCTTCCGGGTCGAGCAGTATCGCTTTTACGACCTCTTTCATCTGCGTCGGGTTTGTGCGATTTGCATTAAATACGGCCGAAACGCGGGCAACATACGCGGGCGTCGGGTCGCTGGTGACCATTTGCTGGATCAGCGTCTTACAGACATAAGGAGCGACATTGGGATGGTTGTAGATATTGTCGATCGCATGATCGAGCGATGCATTGGCATAGGCCGTGATCTGGGCAGCCGTCGTACATGGAGCCGCACAGGCAGTAATGTCCCGATCCGCTGTAGCGGCACCGGGATAGTTCAGCAGTGTCTTAGCCGTAAGGTCGTGATTACCAGTGTTCAACAGCATCGGGTCGATGTAATTGACCGAGCCAATTGCAAGATTTGGACAACTAGCCGCCGTTTGGCAAAACGACCAACCTGTTAATAACTTGGTCAAATTGTTAACATCTGTCTGATCGTAGCTGGGTATCGGATTGCCGCTTCCGTCGACCTGTACCGTACCATCGGGAGTCAGCATAAAGAGGCCGACCGTAAACAGCTGCATTATCTCGCGGGCATAATTCTCGTTCGGATTGTTCTTTGTGCTTAGCGCCATGCTCAGGTAATTGCCCATGGTCGGGCTGAGCGTCATCTGCTTCATCAAATCGCGGTAATTGCCAAATGCGTTGTTTGCAAGGATCTTTTGGTACTCGACGATGTGCCGCGACTGCTGAACATCGACGCCCGAGTTTACCCATATCTGGCCGAGCGACCAGGCGACGCGATGACGCAGTTGGGCATCGCCGTGCAATGCATATTTCATAAACCATGTCTGCACCGGATACAGGGTGTATGTGTCACGGAAACATGTAACCGGTACATCCGGAACCACGACCTGATCGTTGTCGCAATTCGTCGGGGGATTGGCGGGTTTTAGCGGCTGACACGGATAGGCCATCGTATCGACGAGACCATTTGGACAGTCAGGCAAAACGGACGCATACGGCGCCGCAAATTGTTCTGACAGCCATACTTTCAAGCCTATGCGGCGGATTCGGTCATCTAACGCCTGTGTCGGGCCGAATGTC
>JAYVDQ010000208.1:0-4651 GCA_043749325.1 Chloracidobacterium sp.
CGGGGGTTCGGACAGCACGGGATTCGCGCGATATGTTTAGCAGACTATGCGCGATCGGACTTTCGGCTTTCATAGGGTTTCAAGCGTTGGTAAACATAGGCGGTATTACGCGAGCCTTGCCGATGACCGGCATCACCTTGCCGTTTGTCAGTCACGGAGGGTTTAGCCTGATCACGAGTTTTGTAATGCTCGGGATGTTGATGGCTTTTTCTCACCGAAACGCAATGGACAGGCGCAAGGATGCAGTTGAAGTAAAATCGCAGGCTGTATAACGTAAGGATTGTAAAGATAGAGGATATATCCTCACGATCGTATATCGGAGAACCAGGTAATGGATAATAGCATCCGCATTTCGTCTGCAGCTGTCAGCGAACGCGGCTTAAGTGAAAAAAGACCGCAAAACGAGGATTCTTTCCTCGAAATGGGTCAGATCGGCATTTTCGCGGTGGCGGACGGTGTCGGTGGGGCACAGGCGGGCGAAGTAGCCTCGCAAATGGCCATGGAGATCCTTGGCGAAGCATTTGCCAATCTTCATAACGGCTCTGACGCGGATGACGTGATGCTAACAGCTATTGAACGAGCTAACGCCGCCATTTATCAAATGGCGCACGAATTACCGCAGCTTGCCAACATGGCAACCACAATTGTCGCCCTCCATTTAGCGGGAAACATAGCAACGATCGGGCACGTCGGCGATTCCCGGCTGTACAGCGTGGATCGCGAAGGAAATCTAAAGCGCGAAACCGAGGATCACTCTATGGTCGCCGAAGAGGTGCGCGCGGGACGCATGACCGAAGAGCAAGCGGAAAACCACCCGAGCCGCAATATCATCAGCCGTGCATTAGGAGCCGAACCCACCGTCCAAGTCGATATCAAGACGATAATGGTCGAACCGGGCACATCGTTCCTGATCTGTTCCGACGGAATTACCCGTCACGTCGGCGACCAGGAGATCAAGGGTGTCCTTACGTTCGGCGGGGACCCGGTCGATATTTGCGAATATTTGAAGGGTCTCTGTTACCAGCGTGGAGCCGAGGATAATCTCCCGGCCGTCGTGGTCAAAATATCCGGAACACAGGCTGTGGTACCGACAACCGCTCCCGTCTCCGACCTTTTGGACGAAGACGAACCGACAATCGCGACCGCCCGGTCTCCGATCGAAACCACGGTAGAAGATGACAAAGATGAGGCTGAGCTGCTAGAGCTAGACACCCGCGAGATCCACATACCCGAAAAACGGGAAAATGCCGAGCCCGAAGCAGAATACTTTGAAGCCCATACTGAACCCGCATTTGTCATCGAACCTGATAATGTGATGGAGCCGGAAGAAGAATCAGAACACATCGCCGAACCTGAATTAGTGCCAATTCCTGAGCAGGAAACGATCCAAAGCGATGCTTTTTCGATGTTTGGAGACTCAGGCGAACCTGACCCGGAGGAAACGAAACCGAGCGTACTAGGCAAGGTCGCGGCTGCCATCGGACTGATACTGCTTGGCGGGATATTAGGTGCTAGTGTTTATCATTTTGCGATGACCCTAAAACCCGCCGAGCCGCCTAAACCGCAGTTATCTGAAATGAAAGCGGCGAATATTCCGCTAAGCGCATTCGAGGAAAACCGGCGTGACGTCGACAAAGACCCCGCCAGCTACCTGCAAAAAAATCCGACCCCACAGGATGCGGAGGACTACTATCTCGTCGGTCGGGCGTACCTTTTGATTAGCGATTTCCCCAAGGCCCATAATGCATTTGTCGAATCTCGAAACCGGTTGGGTGAGGCAGATCCGATCAACGTTCAGGTCCTAAAGGATGACCTGGCCGTAGCCATTGCGGTAACAAATGATACGACAATACAAAACATCGTCAAGAAAGAACTTGAGCCACCCAAGTTCTCGACAAATACAAACTTAAACGCTAATCGGTAGTTGTTTCGGATCACTAAATATGATCGGCGGCAAATTGACGCTTTGCTTCAAATAGAATAATTCCTGCGGAGACTGCCAGATTTAGGCTCTCGACATCGTTTTCCAGCGGTATTTGCATCTGCTCGTCTATACGATCAAGGTCTGTTTCATTAAGGCCGTGAGCCTCGGAGCCAAAGATCAGTAAACGAGGCTGATGCCAGTCGATCTGTGTATAACTTTTCTCGGCCCCGACATCGGCGGCTGTTGATTCTAACCCCCATTTCCTTGCCCAAAGCAAAACATCGACAAATAGCGCCTGATCCCAAATTGGCAATCGAAAACTCGACCCCATCGCGGCCCGTAATGATTTTGGCGAATATACATCCGCCGAGTTTTCCGAAATAGCAATACCGGCTACCCCGGCAGCCTCCGCTGTCCGCAGTATCGCACCCAAATTTGAAGGGTTATTGATCTCTTTGAGGAATAATACAATCGGCAAGGCCGACTTTCTGGAGATCAAATGCTTCTCGATAGCTGCGACCCCGTCTTTTGGCCTTTCCGCTATGAGGATTATCCCTTGCGAGTTGTCAGTGTCGGTGATCGAGCGAAAAATTCTCCCGGGCATTTCCGCAATTTTTTGCGTTTTTGTATCAACAACAGATAGCAATTCCCTGTCACGAAAGTCTTCGTCGCAAAAGCATTCCTCGATCACCATCCTGGACCTTAGTGCCTCGTTTACAAGACGACCGCCTTCGATAAAGATTCGGCTCGGGTCTTTGCCGTCGCGCACTTTTCGGGCGTTCACCAGACGCTGATTGTCCCGGCTTGTAATTTTCTCTATGTGGATCATTTTGCAAATCAATTTAAGCATTTATTGCCACGTTTCAAAAAACGCTACAATGCGGTCGGCCTCGATAACCTGTAACATTTTGCAAACATCCGCAAAATCGCTAAACTTATGCGATATGCAGCCAGAATCGAAAGCTAAAAGCAAAATCGAAATTCTGAAGGAAAGGTCAAAGATCGCCGAGGAAGGCGGCGGTCTCAAACGTCTCGAAAAACAAAAAGCTTCGGGCAAAATGACCGCCCGCGAACGCGTCGAATTTTTTCTCGATGACGGCAGTTTTGAGGAGTTTGATAAGTTCGTCGTCCACCGGTCGACCGATTTTGGCCTTAATGACCAGAAATACCCCGGGGACGGCGTCATCACCGGCCATGGATTGGTCGATGGCCGCGAAGTATTCATTTTCGCACAGGATTTCACGGTTTTTGGCGGTTCGCTTTCTGAAACTCACGCCCAGAAGATCTGCAAGGTAATGGATCTTGCCATGAAAACCGGTGCGCCGGTCATCGGCCTGAACGATTCGGGCGGCGCCCGCATTCAGGAAGGGGTTGTTTCGCTCGCGGGTTATGCTGACATCTTCTTACGCAACGTCTTATCCAGCGGCGTCATTCCGCAAATCAGCTGCATTCTCGGCCCGTGTGCCGGTGGTGCGGTCTATTCGCCGGCCATCACCGACTTTAACGTGATGGTCAAGGATACGTCGTATATGTTCATCACAGGCCCGGACGTGATCAAGACCGTTACACACGAAGACGTCACTAAGGACGAACTCGGCGGTGCTATGACACATAATGCAAAATCCGGTGTTGCCCATTTCGCGGCTGACTCAGATGAGCATGCACTGCGTTTAACGCGGGAATTACTTTCATTTGTACCCTCAAATAACATGGACAGTCCGCCGTTTGTGGCAACGGACGACCCAAGCGATCGTGCCGACGAGAAGCTTAATTCGATGGTTCCGGAATCACCCACCCAGCCATATGACATGCGTGATATCGTCCACAATGTAGTTGACGAAGGTTATTTTTTTGAGGTTCAGGAACATTACGCACCAAACATCGTGATCGGCTTCGCCAGATTAGGTGGATATTCCGTCGGCATCGTGGCAAATCAACCGGCGTATCTTGCCGGTGTTTTGGATATCGACGCATCGGTAAAAGCGGCCCGTTTCGTGCGTTTTTGCGATTGTTTCAACATACCGCTTGTCACTTTCGAAGACGTGCCGGGCTTCCTGCCGGGTGTAAATCAGGAACATTTAGGGATCATTCGCCATGGGGCAAAGCTTTTATATGCGTTTGCCGAGGCGACAGTGCCCAAAATAACGGTAATTACTCGTAAGGCCTACGGTGGTGCGTATTGCGTTATGGCTTCGAAACATATCCGCACCGACATCAATTTTGCCTATCCGACGGCGGAAATTGCGGTTATGGGAGCCGAAGGTGCGGTTGGCGTGCTGCTAAAACGTGAGATCGCTGAAAATGACGAAGCCTTCAGAAAAGTGAAGGTAGCTGAATTTGAGGAAAAATTTGCTAACCCGTACATTGCCGCCGAACGCGGGTATATCGACGAGATTATCGAGCCAAGATTTACCCGGCCAAAACTAATTCGGGCTCTCTCGCTGCTTCAAAATAAGCGTGACTCCAATCCACCGAAAAAGCACGGCAACATACCTTTATGATATTGTCGATAGGCGGTTAATGTAAAGCCTTAACTAAAGCATAAGTCATTACAATCTACTGTGTTACAGATATTCAATAAAGTTATACTTTAATCGACATGACAATTCGAACACCGAGGCGTCCCACCCAAACAATTATCGATCTTGACGCTCTGGCATTCAATTTTCACTCTGCTAAAAACTTTATCGGATCGTCCGTAAAATATATGGCCGTTGTGAAGGCCGA
>JAYVDQ010000209.1:0-2861 GCA_043749325.1 Chloracidobacterium sp.
TCCATTTGCGATAGGTATTCAGCACGTTTTTCGTCAAATTGAGCGAAAGAGCCATCGAATCGCGGTTATTGTCGTGGGCGACGTAATGGCCCCAATAAATAAGCGAGGGCCAATTCTTGCCGGGATTGGCTAAATGCCAATTGTAGATATCGACCATGCGGTTGCGTCCGTCAACCTCGACGACCGGAGTGATCAGCGTGATCAGATTATTGCGAATGTTCTTGTAATACTCCCCCTCGTCAACGATCAACCGGTAAGCAAGCTCCATCAACGCGGTCGGCGAACCCGTTTCCGGCGAATGTATGGTTCCCGTAATGTAATACACCGGAACCGACGCAGAGACGAGTTTTTCGGCTTCACTGTCGTTCATTGCGATCGTTCGCGGGTCGGCAAGTTTTGTAAGCCGGGCGCGGTTTGTCTCGATTTGCGCAATGTTTGCCTCCGACGACACCGCGACGGCGATCATCTCGCGTCCCTCTTCGGTCGTCCCAATCGAAAAAACCTTTACACGTGGACTTGCCTTCTCCAACATCCGCATATACCGGTACACGTCCTCAGCGTACGGTAGTTTTCCCGGTGCGCCAGCTATATCACCAAGCACAGCCTTTGGCGTCGGAACGGATTTGGACGCCGGAAGATAATCTGTAAGAGGTGAGTTAAAGAAAGGTTGCGTCGTGTACTCCTTTATTTTCTTGGTGTATTCCTCGTCAATTGGCTGATTAGGGTCACGCTGAGGCTTGATCGTTGTGTTCGTCTGGGCGTGAATGGTTGTTAGTGCGACCGTCAATAGAAGAGCTAACGAAAAATACAGCGATAAGGATTTAAGATTCATTGTTTAAGGACCTCGAAAAAATTTTCTTTCAATTTGAATGCCGCGGATCGTCCGGCATTTTACGACGACCGTGGCCCGTTTGGCGGCTTGGCCGGCACAATAGGACGGAGGTCGTGGATTTTGTTGAGCTACAATAAGATAGACGTGGAACCGGTCTCATTGCAAGTCGCAGATCATCCATTGTGCTCACAAATCGCAGAAATCGGTTTTATCCTCATCCGTTCTGGAAAAAAAAGGAAATTTCACGGGACTTGTCTTTTTTTTTCGTCAAAGATATTGCATAATCTGCCCATGAAAAATCATATACGCACCCTGACCGTCGCAATTCTTTTCTCCGTTTGTCTCATTACCGCCGCATACGCTCAAAAACCGGGGGGCTACCATTTGCTAAACCGAATCGAGGTTGGCGGTGAGGGCGGCTGGGATTATCTGATCGCGGACGCTGACGCTCATCGCCTGTACGTGTCGCATGCGACAAAGGTCGTCGTTATCGACACCGAAACCAACACGGTTGTCGGCGAGATCGCGGGAATGAAAGGCGTCCACGGCATCGCGTTCGTTGACAAACTGAACAAAGGCTTTATCAGCGACGGGCGGGACAATTCGGTCACGGTCTTTGACCTCAAAACGCTGAAAGTCACTGGAAAAGTCACGGTCGACAAAAATCCGGACTGCATAATGTACGATCCGGCGAGCAACCGCATATTTGCATTCAACCGAGGAGCGTCAAACGTTACCGCCATCAACGCCAACGATAATTCTGTCGCCGGCACAATCGCTCTCGGCGGCACACCTGAGTTTGCTGCCTCAGACGGCAAGGGAATGGTTTTTGTAAATCTGGACAATAAGTCCGAGGTCGTTCCGATCGACTCAAAAAAACTCACTGCCGGCACTCACTGGCCTATCGCTCCGGGTGAAGATAACACCGGAATGGCAATCGACCCAAAGACCCATCGCCTGTTTATCGTTTGCGGCAATAAGAAAATGATTGTCATGGACGCGGGGACCGGCAAAATCGTATCCAATCTGCCAACGGGAGACGGTACGGACGCAGCCGGTTTTGATCCAGGAGCAAAACTTGCTTTCAGCTCAAACGGCGAAGGCACGCTGACCGTCATCCACGAAGATTCGGCGGATAAATACAGTGTCGCCGAAAATGTAAAGACCGAACGCGGTGCCCGCACGATGGCCCTCGACACAAAAACGCACAAAGTCTATCTCGCGGTCGCGAAATACGGCGAAGCTCCCGCACCAACGGCCGCTCAACCGCGTCCGCGCGCCCCGATGATACCGGGCAGCTTTGCGATTATCGTGTACGGCAAGTAATAGCCGATAAGGCCACTCTCGCCATTTGAAATCATACGGCACCTGCGCTATATTTCCGTGTGGACAGCCGAGGCTCCCCGCTGAGGCCGTTCAAAAATGGAAGGAATCTAAAGATTTGCGGTATTGTGGGAGATGCCGCAGATCTTTATCCTCCCAAAAGCAAAAAGGCGTCGGTTGTGGTGAGAGTCGCAACCGGCGCTTTTGTTATTTAGGCTCTTGTTCTCGCTAAAGGGATTTACTCACTGAGCAGGCTCGGTTGATCATCCGTCTTAGACTTCTGCGCCTTCTTGGTGACTTCTTCCATAAGGGGGAGATTCATTCTTGTGCCGTCGAGGATTTGTTGGATTGTTACGATCTGCAATTTATCGAACGGTTGAAACATGTCAGGTTTGAACTTGCCTTGCTGTTTGGCAAAGGTTTTCATCGGATCGGTTGGGTCGTAACGGGTGATCAAGATACCACATGCGGCCTTTTCGCTCTCGACGACCGCGAAGAGGTCGCGAATGTCTTTGACGTTCGGAGTCTTTCCGGTCTTAACGGAAAGAATGACCGGCAATACTTCTTCTTTAGATTTCCGCGTGTAAGCGATACCGTCGATGCCGTGGTCAGCGCCTTTCTTTTCGTTGATAACGGCGCGGTTATCTGAATAAGTGAGAACGGCCCACTTTTCAACCTCTTTGCGAACGCGGTCGTCTTTCTTGTG
>JAYVDQ010000210.1:0-5588 GCA_043749325.1 Chloracidobacterium sp.
CGCCTCGTGGGGGATCTGCTGTAAGTTTGGCTTAGAGCATGCAAAACGTCCGGTCGGAGCACCGATCTGGCGAAAATCCGCGTGAATCCGGCCCGTCGCCGGTTCAATAAATTCGAGGATATTCTCGCCAAAGCTCGATGAGGCCTTGGCGACCGTGCGGTATTCGAGCAGCTTGGCGACGACGGGGTATTTTTCGGCGAGCGGCTGCAGCTCCCACGCCCGCGTCGAATTTGGGACGGGAATACCGAGGCCGACGAGGGCATCCGTGACCTGTGCCTGCGAATCGAGATTGATCTCCGCCCGGCCAAACAGCGACGCCTGCTTGACGCCCGCCGAGAGCATGTCCTGTAGCTCGTCAGCAAATTTGGCCTGAGCCGCTGTCATCTTCGCGAGCTGCTCACGCCAGCGGTCTTTGTCGAGGTAAAACCCATTCAGCTCCATTTCGGCGATCGGCACGACGCATTCGTTTTCGAGTTTCAGCGCGCGTTTCAGGCCGTCGGCCCCGATCCGCTCGTCGAGCTTTGCCCGGACCTCGGGCATGATCGCCGCGTCGCGTGCGGCATATTCGACCTGCGAATTTGTCAATTCAGCCGCCCCCCAGTTGCTCACCTGCTCGCTCTTGTCGAGCGTCTGGCCCAGGAAAAATTGCACGACATCCGCCAGTCCATGCCGTCGGTCCCCGTCGCCCGACGCTATCAGAAGGCTCGCTAAGTAAGTGTCGTAAACCGCTCCGACCTCGGTGCCGAGATGGTGGCGAACCCATTTCGTGTCAAATTTCGCGTTATGCGCAATCTTGGTCTGTTTTGTCGAAGCCAGCAGATCACGAAGTGGAGCCAGATCCGGATTCGTCCGAAGTGTTTTGACTGATTCCGGAATATCCCCGGACTCTCCACTCTTTACTCCCCACTCTCCACTGCCGAAGGCCCTGAGGTCAACGACCTTCGTATTCGTGCCGTTCGAGAGCTGAACGAGCCTTAAGAAACCCTTGTACGGGTCAAGCTCGGTCGTCTCAACGTCAAAGCCCAGAAACGGCTCATTTTTTAATTCGTCACAGGCTTTCTGCAACGACTCGGCATCGCTGATAAGTTGAAAATATATCTCCATAACAGGTTTAGTTTTATTGTATCGCGGATGCCTGCTCTTGTCAGAACCGGGAGCGGAAGCGACTGACTTCTGGCCTGTGTGTCCCATATCTCCGACCTTCCTTTTCAAAGAGCCAAGGCCACAACCCATCCATATTACCGTGAATTCATACAATAAGTGGCAGTTTTGAAAATGGCAGAAAAGCGTATTCGATCCTCAACGTCGAGGAGGCGGCCATGCCAAATTTAATGAATACAAAAAACTATTGGGAGTATAAATCGGCATTTCATCTCCCATTTTTTCGGTTGCAAGGGTTGCGGCAATAATAAAGGCCGCCCATTTCCGAGCGGCCAGGTAGAGATCTAATAACAAGCTATTTACCTTCGGCCTCCGCGGAGAATCAATCCCAAAACGAGGCCGACGGCAGCTGAGATGAGGATTGTCTGGCCGGGTTTTTGACGGGCAAATTCCCTGGCGTCTTCGATCAGTTCTTTGGGGTCTTTGTCCTGCAGTTCCTTAAATTTGTCACCGGCCTTGGCAAATTTCTCGTTGGCAAAATCCTTTGCCTTTTCGGCTGCATCCTGAATTTTCTGTCCGTATTCCTGTGCGTGCATCTTTAATTCTCCTAAAAACTCGTCCGTCTCGTTTGTAACCGGCACGAGGCCCTGTTCCAATTCCTTTTCCGCTTTTTTTACTTCTGCTTCAAATTCCGACATATAAGATCCTCCAGCTATTTAATATAAATGCCCTGCGTTTTCGCCAAAAGTGCGCGTTTGGTAGATGTCACCGCACGCCCGATAGTTGTAACGATTTTGGGGGCGAAAATGTTCGCTCATTTGGCACGCTTGTGACACAAGTCACAATTTCGGTTGACAAGCGTAAATCGAAAATGAGAATCTATGTAAAATAGTAAGTGCTTACTAACTTACGCTTGGGGAGAAATATTGATCAAAGATCTTTTTAATTGCGACCCTGTTGGACGGATGAAGGGTGACGCGCGCCGAGAGCAGATATTGCAGACGGCGGTTACGCTCTTTTCGCAGCGTGGCTTTAAGGGAACGACGACGAAGGAGATCGCCCGGGCGGCGGGCGTCTCGGAGGCGATGGTCTTTCGCCATTTTGAAAACAAGGACGCGCTGTACGGTGCGATCCTCGATACAAAGGGCTGCCAGGACGGGGTACACCGCTTTCCGTGGGAAGAAAATGCCGCGCTGCAAGCGGCTATCGAACAAGAAGATGATTTCGCCGTATTTTACAACATCGCGTTTGATGCACTGAATAAGCACCAGTCAGACGTGGGCTTTATGCGGCTGCTGTTCTATTCGGCGCTCGAGGAGCATGAGCTGGCCGACCGGTTTTTTCAGGAATTTATCGCCAGGATCTATGAATTTATCGGCGGGTATATTGAGCAGCGGCAGCGAGACGGAGCGTTTAGGGAAATGAACCCTCGGATCGCCGTTCGAGCATTTCTGGGCATGCTGATCCATCATTCACTGAACAACATTTTGTGGGACAAGGGACGGACGATCCTGGATATTTCGACCGAAGAAGCGGCGAAGAACTTTGCCGGGGTGCTGTTGAACGGGATCAAGTCGTGAAAACAGTAACAACGACAACCATCATGAGAGACAAGACAGTATTGATTTTTTTTGCAGCCGCTGTTTTTGCGGCGGTGATAGGAATAGCGGGCTGCGGCTCCAAGGTGAGCAACGCAAATGCAACCCCCCAGCCGGTGACCGTCGATGTCACAACCACGCAGGCGGTCGTCAAACAGATACCGACGTATTTCGAGGCGACCGGAAACCTTGTAGCCGATGAGCAGACGGACGTTGCTCCGGCTGTTGCCGGCAAGATCACGGAGGTTAATTTTGATGTCGGCAGCTTTGTGCAAAAGGGCAGCGTGCTTGTCCGGCTCGACGAGCGCGACGCCCGTATCCGGCTCGAACAATCTCAGGCGCAGCTCGAACAGCAGAAAAAAGCCGTGAATCAGGCGATCGCGGCTCTCCGGCAGGCACAGGTGAGGCTTGACGTAAAGGACGGCCAGACGTTCGACATCGCGACGTTTTCGCAGGTCAAATCCGTCACCGCCCAGTTGGTGCTGGCGGAAAAGGAACTGGCGAGGGCGCAGCGCCTTTTCGATACCGGCGATGCGTCGAAATCTTCGCTCGATCAGCGGCGTTCGCAGCGGGATGCTCTGCTCGGGCAGCTTGATGAGGCCCGTTCGAACGCTGCAGTTGCAGTGAAAGCCATAAATTCGGCCGAGGCTGCGGTCGCGACCGCCAAATCAGGCGTTGCGACAGCTCAGACACAGGTAGAGCAAGCACAAAAATCGCTCGGCGACACGGTTATTTACGCTCCGATCAGCGGCTCTATTTCGGAACGCATCGCCGATCCGGGCGAATACATATCCCCGAGCGCTCCGAACGCAAAGATCGCGACGATTGTTCGTACATCTCCGCTTCGCTTGAAGATTGACGTTCCCGAGGCCTCTATCGGCAAGATCGCTCTCGGACAGGCCATTACGCTGCAGACGAGTGCGTATCCTGACCGGAATTTC
Organism: Chloracidobacterium sp.; assembly: GCA_043749325.1. GTDB lineage: Bacteria > Acidobacteriota > Blastocatellia > Pyrinomonadales > Pyrinomonadaceae > OLB17. The sequence goes on from JAYVDQ010000210.1 coordinate 3,641, forward strand.
GCCGGCACGGTAGGCAGAATTCTACCGAATGTAAACGTCTCGGCTCGTACATTGACCGTCGAAGCCCAGGTCGCGAACGGCGACGGTTTGCTAAAACCTGGGCAATTCGCGACCGTCAGGATCACGCAGTCAAAGCCCGAAAACGCAGTTATGATCCCGGCCGTGGCCATTAAGGCAGAGGGCGATATTAACAAGATCTACATTGTCAAGGACGGTGTCGCACGCGAAAAGATCGTGCAGACCGGCCTGCTCGAAAACGGGCTGATCCAGGTAAAGCAAGGCGTCGCCGAGGGTGACTTGATCGCGATCAGCAACGTAAACACGCTGTTCGACGGCGTGCTCGTCCGGGGAAACTGAGTTCCAGGTTTCAAGTTCCAGGTTCCAAGTCTCGAGTTCTGGTTCCAGGTTTATATGGCACGAATTGAAAGATTTGAAGATATAGAGGGCTGGAAGTTGGCCCGGCAGGTTACGAATCGGATCTACGATGTCAGTGCGACCGGAGCTTTTAGCCGTGACTTTACCCTCGTAAATCAGATACGTCGGGCCAGCATTTCAATCCTTTCTAATATTGCCGAAGGATTCGAGCGGGACGGAAACAAGGAATTTTTACAATTTTTGTCCATTGCCAAAGGCTCGTGCGGTGAGGTTCGATCACAACTATACATAGCTTCTGACAGGGGATACATAGACGAATCTACTTTCAACGAAATTGGTACCATGCTTATCGAAACGTCCCGCACAATCTCAGGTTTAATGAAGTACTTGCATCAAGCGGACGAGCGGGGCAGGAAGTTTAAATAATTTGAATTTGGGTTGGAACTTAAAACAGGGGACTTGAAACTTGGAACTTGGAACTTGGAACTTGGAACTAATTTATTATGCAGTGGTTAGCTGAAGTTTGTGTAAAGCGTCCGGTTTTCGCCACGATGTTGATCTTGTCGCTCGTGGTCGTGGGAGCCTTTTCGTTCCTGAGCCTCGGTGTCGATCTCTTTCCAAAGATCGATTTCCCGACCATTACGATAACGGTCGTAAATCCCGGTGCATCGCCGCAGGAGATCGAAACCGAGATCACAGATAAGGTTGAGGAAGCTGTCAATACCATCAGCGGTATTGACGAGCTGCGGTCGAGTTCCGTGGAGGGCATCGCGCAGGTTTTCGTCCAATTTGTTCTCGAAAAGGACGTAAACGTCGCCGCTCAGGAAGTTGAGAACCGCGTTCAGACCGTCATACCGCGTCTGCCCGAAACAGCTAAGCGGCCGACCGTTCAAAAGCTGGATACGGACGCGGCTCCCGTTTTACGTATATCGGTTTCGGCCCCGACATCGCTCCGCGAGGTGACGGAGGTCGCGAAACACAGGATCAAGGAACGCATCGAATCGATCAACGGCGTCGGTCAGATCACGATCATCGGCGGACAAAAACGGCAGATCAACGTCTGGGTCAATCCGGACAAGATGCGTTCGTATAACGTAACGGCGGCCGAGATTTCGGGAGCGTTAAAGATCCAGAACATGGAGTTTCCGAGTGGCCGCATTGACGCGGGCGAAACGGAAACTGCTGTCCGCACGGTCGGAAAGATACAGAAACCCGAAGAATTTAATAACGTCGTCGTCGCGACCCGCGGTGGTTACCAGGTCAAGGTCAAGGACCTCGGCTACACCGAGGATGGCGGCGAAGAGATCCGCTCGGAGGCCCGCCTGAACGGCCAGCCGGCGGTCACGTTGATCGTTTCCAAACAATCGGGCCAAAATACCGTCGCCGTAGCCCGCGAGATAAAGGCACGTCTCAAGGAGATCGAATCGACGCTGCCAAAGGGTTACCAGATGCGCGTCATCGGCGACAACTCGATCTTTATCGAGAATTCACTGCGGTCGATCGAGGAGCACCTTATCCTAGGTTCGATCCTCGCGTCAATCGTGGTCTTTTTGTTCCTTTGGAATTTTCGAAC
>JAYVDQ010000211.1:0-14528 GCA_043749325.1 Chloracidobacterium sp.
GACGTAATAGCATCCTATTTTTTCCTCGCAACTATGAGGCCGGATCTTTTCAATTTTCTCGGTTGGTAAAACCAATTTATTGAGTTTTGGTCGCTACAATTCGCCATAGTCGCAAAAAGCCCTCACATGTGGCGGCTCAACTGTCTCCTAACAATTTAACAGTAAGATTGGTATTACCATTTAATTTCTAGCATCGGATTGGTAAATTAACACTCTTTTATTATTTTGTCCAGAGGAAATGCAAAATATTTATTTAGTTTCTGAAAAGATTACACAGTAGAAAAAACGCAGCCCTGTGAGTTTAGTAACACGGCTGCCCAATTCGATTGAGATTATTGATATTAACGAAAGTTATTTGTCCTATATTTCTTCATCCCATACGGCGCTTCAAACTTAGTCTGAGGTGCCTTATCCAGGTCACATTTCGATTCTCAACTTAAACTGGAACACCCTCGGCAAGTTGGCTTGTGAAGTTGGCTTACCAAAGCTCGTGCTCGTAATGTTCGTACTGATAGTTCCGAATCGAACATTGTTAAAAAGGTTGAACGAATCAACACCGAACACAAACCGATATTTTTCAGCAACCTGGAAAGTCCGTGACAGGCTCAGGTCCTGATTGAAAAAATGAGGCCCGCGAAGCCCGTAGGTTCCAGTAGCCTGAGTATTTCCGTAGGTGAACGAAGCCGGTGAAATAAAGGCATTAACGTCAATAAATGGCGTAGCATTTGCTACAGGCGCATTAACGTTCCCGTTACCCCAGCTTCCGTTGATACGCACCGGTCCCGTAAAGGCCGGATTGTAGCTTGCCCAACATGTGCCTGCTTGCGGAACATTGCAGGTTGCGGTGAAAGGACCAAGCGGCGTCCCGGAAGCAAATCGAGTGATCCCTGTAAGCTCCCACCCACCCAGAATCGACTGAACAGCCTTGTTTCCCGATGCCAATGCTCCACCTTTGCCAAAGGGCAGTCGGTATGAATAGAACGCATTAAAAACATGGGGTTGATCAGTTGTCGAAAGATTCTTTTCGCCGACGTAAGCACTTCGAAAACCGTAGATCGTACCCTGAGCCTTACTAAAGGTATAGTTGGCGTTAAATGTCAGGCCATGCGAAAGGCGCTGCTGAAACGATAACTGCAAAGCATGGTAATTGGACTGGCCGTCGTTATTGTATGGTGCGGACACGCTATTGTATTGGGGGAACGGCTTTAGCATCTGACCGATAGTTCCCACAAAAGTCGGGAATGGCAAAGCAATACCCGGAATGATAGCAGCCGCAGCTGCAATGTTTGCGGCATTCGCGGTGGCGGTTAGCAAACTGCCAAGAGCTAAATACTTAGGGGCAATTTGATTTGTCCATTTACCGGGAGCAGCACCTGCCTCGGATTTGCCCATGCTCCCTACATAAGCCGCGGTTACGACTAAAGATTGGGTGAGGGAACGCTGAACCGACAGGTTCCAGTTTGTATAACGCGGCGGTACGCTATTCGGATTACCGTACGTTACCGTGCCCCCCGATCCTGTTCCGTTAAACCCGGTCTGATACGTTTGATCGTAAATCGGTCCCTTCGCATAGGCGGGAATTCCACTGTCCCAGAAAAGAGCGGGGATAAACGAACCGTTCGGGCTGATAATCGGAGCGTTGGCGTTTATTCCCGTAAATCCGGTTCCTACACGCGCATTCTCTCGGCCGCCGACGGCACCGCGGCGGGTGTACATAATGCCGTAGCCACCTCGCAGAACGGTCTTGTCATTCAGTGCAAATGCGAAACCTAGGCGTGGTCCAAAGGCATGTTTGTCAGTTTTAATTATCTGACTGCACCCGCAGCTGATCCCGGACGGGGCGTAGCTACCACCAAAACGTAGGGCTCCAGGAATTCCTCCGGCCCCCGGGTTCGGAGCGGTCGGATCTAAATAGGTAAAGTGATTACCCTTTTCCGTATACGGCAACATGATATCGTGTCTCAATCCCAGATTCAGTGTTAAGCGTTTAGACACTTTATAATCGTCGGCCACCCACCAGGAATAACCTTTAAATTGCGCAACTGTCAGAACCACTGAGTCCTCGTTTACAGTTGCCGAATTTAAAGCTCCCAGCAAATAGCTGGCGTAAGAATTACCTGTTGCACTATTCAACGCTCCAGCGGCAGTGAAACCGGCTGTCTGCAAATTACTAAACGCTGTGCTAAACAAGCTTCCGGTGTCGTTGGTCTTGGTACGGTCAAATGTTTTTTGGTATTGGAAACCAAATTTGAACGTGTGCTTGTCTTTTACCCATGAAACCGCGTCTTGCAAGGTATAATTATAGTTATTGTCCTCAAAGTCTCTTGCATTAACGCCACGCCAGCCTGTTGGTGCATTCGATCCCGCAAAGCTTGCTTCAAGGAAAGCATCGCTTGCGTCACCTGCGGGTAACCCGCGGATGCCGGACTTGGTCGACCATTTTCCGGCCGAAGTGGCGTTCGTTATCGGAATAAATAGATGTTGGAATCCAAAACTAACCTGATTTAGCAGGTTGGAGCTAATCGACCACACATGCTTTACCTGAAACACGGTCGGGATTTCGGTCACCAGCCGCGTACTCGTATATGGTAAAGGTAATGCCGATCCCGGGTCGGCGCTTGAAATCTCTCTGTACGGCCCGGCCTGACTTCTCTTACCATGCGTAAATACGCCAGACAATCGCTGACTGCTCGTAAGGTCATAATCAATTTTGGCGTTAACGCTATTGTTGTTATAGCTGACAGGCACCTGCCCTAAATAATTGTTCTGGAGACCAGTAGTGGTGGGAGTAGGCAATAGAGACTGATAAACCGATGAAATCGGAGAGATCCGGTTTGCCGGAATGATATTACCCGGAAAGGCTGTTCGCGAAAATCCTCCGGGCACTGCCACCGTAGTAAGCGGATCGTAGATCACGATAGGGGTCGGCAAAGCCAGCAATTCGCTGAAATCCCCTTGCCGTTCCTTCAGCGTCGGCACGGAAACAAGTTGAGTGGCGCTCGTTACGCGGTAACGCCAACCGTCGTAGGAGAAAAAGAAAAATGCTTTTTTCTTAACGATCGGGCCGCCAAATGTGCCGCCAAACTCATTCTGGTGTTCGACCGGACGAATTGCAGGAAAGAAACCTTTTGCATCCAGGACGGTATTTCTCAAATACTCAAATCCCGAACCGTGGTACTGGCTGCCTCCAGATTTGATAGTGTAGTTTTCTGAACCCTGGCCGTTAAATTCGACGCCTGTTCCGCTGGTTTCAACTTGAAACTGTTCGACGGCCTCGACCGATACTGACAGGCTGACGGTTCGGCCTTCTCCCTGCTGTATAGGGTCTGTTATCGGAACCCCCTCAATGAAAACATCCTTGGAAAAGCCCTGGGATCCATTTATGGTGCCCCAACGATTACCCTCAGATACGCCCGGCAAAAGAAAAATAAAAGAGCCTGGATTTCGCGGTCCCTGGCCAATGCCAGAACCGGCAACGGAGGTGCCCATCGCCAGCGGTAACCGTGTGTATAGTTCATTGCGAATCGTAGTCCCGAGTCTGGAATCAGTTGTATTCAGTTGGGTAGGAGCGTTCTCGACAGTGACCGTCTCGTTAATGCTTCCGGCCCTGAGTGTCAGATTTACTCCAACCGTGCCAACCGCATCTACGACAACGCCCTCTTGGATTAAAGTCTGGAAGCCGGTAACCGAAACCGTGATTTTGTATGTCCCCGGGGGCAACGGTGTAATGACATATAAACCCGCATCCGTAGTCTGTCTCTTAGTCTCGACCCCCGTCGCTATATTTTTAGCGATCACGGTGGCTCCCGGGACGACTGCACCGGTAGGGTCGGAAACTACTCCATTGATGGTTCCTCCACCGGTCTGAGCTATGGTGTTATTTGGCATCATAACTGAACAGATGCCTATCGTGACGAACAGCATCAAAACTACTCTAAAAAATTTCTCGCTCATAAAATTTCCTCCTAAAAATCTGGTTAACTTTTTCGCAAATGTTTTTACATTCTGCTTTATGCCACGTCCAATCGTCGTTTTTGCCCAAAAGCCCTAAAACTACGGGAGAGCGGCCTTTACCCTTATATTGGTATGACCAATAATCGCTATTTTCAGTAGTGGTCAATAAACCCAGTAAATCGCTTAACTCTCAAAAAGTAACCGCTTAACCGTGCATTTCAATTAGTAAATCGTAATAATTAATAGTCCGACAGTATTATGTCTTAATGTACAGTGGGTGGTGTCGTTGATTTACGAACGGTAACATATCACTCTTATTACCATCTGTCCAGAAAAAATGTGACTTTTGTTAAATAATTTAAAAGGCGATTTTCAATAGTTCAAATCTTCGATTAAATATAAACTGGATTTATTAGCCGAAAGGACGGTGATGGTTTTTAGGCTTTGATGAAATGAGGGAGCGGTTTTAATGGCGATTTTGGTAACAGGCGGGGCGGGGTACATAGGAAGCGCGACCGTAGAATTATTGCGTGGCCGCGATATCAAAGTTGTGGTTTTGGATAATCTTGTCTATGGACACTGTGATGCAATCGAAAACGACGTTCCTTTTTATCGAGGAAATGTCGGCGACTCAAATTTAGTTAAACGCATCGTCGAGGAACATACCATTGAATCGTGTGTTCATTTCGCGGCTTATGCCTATGTCGGCGAATCGGTAACGGATCCGTCAAAATATTTCGCGAATAATACCTTTCAAACCAACCATCTCCTTAACTCGTTGATCGAATCAAAAGTGAAAAACATCGTGTTTTCCTCAACCTGCGCAACCTACGGCGATCCCCAGCGTATTCCGATCGATGAGTCACATCCGCAAAAGCCAGTTAATCCGTATGGCTGGTCAAAATTCATGACCGAACGGATACTCGAATCCTACGACACGGCTTATGATCTGAAGTTCGTCGCGTTACGTTATTTTAATGCGTCCGGTGCGACGACGAAATGCGGCGAGCATCACGACCCGGAAACTCATTTGATCCCGAATGTATTGAGTGCAGCGAATGGTGATCTGCCTTCTGTTTCTGTTTTTGGCGACGATTACGATACGCCGGACGGTACCTGCATACGCGATTATATCCACGTGGCGGACCTCGCGGACGCTCACATTCGAGCGCTTGATCATCTGAAAACCGGAGGTGGCTCAACTCATATCAACTTGGGCAATGGGCTCGGATTTTCGGTGTTGGAAGTGATCGAGGCGGCACGAAAAGTTACCGGAAACTCGATCGACGTAAAAATTGAACCGAGGCGGCCGGGCGACCCCGCACGCCTGATCGCGGACGCGAAAAAAGCATTTGAAGTACTGGAATGGAGACCCGAATATACGGATATTGAAAGGATAATTCGGTCGGCGTGGGATTGGAAACAAGCCCATCCCAACGGTTACGCGGAGTAGCTTACTCAATCGATCAGAGAGGAAATAGATGACAGAAAATAAATATCAACCGAACCCGGAACATAAATTTACATTTGGAATGTGGACGGTAGGCAATCGCGGAGCTGACGCTTTCGGAGCCCAGGTTAGGGCTAAACTTTCGCCCCTTCAGATCGTCGAGTTGCTGGCAGAGGTAGGGGCATACGGCGTCAATTTTCACGACAATGACCTGGTACCGATCGACGCGACCGCCTCCGAACAGGATCAGATCGTTAAAGATTTCCGTAAGGCGTGCATGGACAACAATATCAAGGTGCCGATGGCGACGGTTAATTTGTTTTATGAACCGGTTTTCCGCGACGGTGCGTTTACGGCAAATGACGCGAGGGTCCGGTCATACGCTATTCAAAAAACGATGCGGGCGATGGACCTCGGCAAGGAATTTGATGCCGAGACCTTTGTCCTGTGGGGCGGCCGCGAAGGCACGGAAACTGATGCCTGCCGCCGTGCGGACGAAGCAGTTAAACGTCTTCGCGAAGCCATCAACTACCTCTGCGAATACAATATCAAGAATAATTACGGCTACAAATTCGCAATGGAGGCAAAGCCTAACGAGCCCCGCGCCGACATTTATATGGCAACAACTGCGGCTTATCTCGCCTTCATCGAGACGCTTGATCACAAGGAAATGGTGGGCGTTAACCCGGAGGTCGCACACGAACAAATGCCTGGACTAAACATGATGCATTCGGTCGCGCAGGCATGGGAAGCTGGCAAGTTGTTTCACATCGATCTGAACGATCAGGTTCCCGGACGCTACGACCAGGACCTAAGATTCGGCTCGGCAAATCCAAAATGGTCATTTTGGCTCGTCAAGTTTTTAGAAGATGTAGGTTACAGCGGTATGCGGCATTTTGACGCTCACGCTTATCGAACCGAGGACCACGAAGGTGTAAAGGATTTTGCACGCGGCTGTATGCGAACCTATTTGATCTTAAAGGATAAGGCCACGCAGTTTAATCAGGATCCGGAGATCCGGGCGATCCTGGCCGAGATCGAGGAAACCAACAAATGTCTTGAGCTTGGAGATTTCGACAGTCTGCTGGCACAAAACTTTGACCGAAACCAGCTCGCGTCCAAAGGTTTGAAATACGAAAAGCTTGACCAGTTGACGATCGATATTTTACTGGGAGCCAGATAGTTTTAACCACATGAATTTTTTAGGCATCGATGTCGGAACGGGCGGTTCGCGCGCCGTTTTGATCAACGAGCATGGCCAAACGCTCGCATCTGAGACTGTCGAGCATATTCCGTTTGCTTCGCCGCAACTCGGTTGGGCGGAACAGGACCCGAATGATTGGTGGCGGGCATCAGCCGCCGCCGTCCGCTCTATTTTGGGAAACGAAAAGATCCGGACCGACGAGATCGGAGCGGTCGGATTCTCAGGGCAAATGCATGGTTCCGTTTTCCTCAATGAAGACGACAATGTGTTACGCCCGGCACTTCTTTGGTGTGATCAGCGGACTGAGAAACAATGCTCCGAGATCACCGAAAAGATAGGTTCGGAAAGGTTGATCGAACTCGTTTGCAATCCGGCGGTTACGGGGTTTACGCTTCCAAAAATATTATGGCTGCGGGAAAATGAGCCAGAGATCTGGCGGAGGGTACGTACCATCCTGCTGCCAAAAGATTACGTCCGCTTTCGGCTATCGGGAGATAAGGCGAGCGATGTTGCCGATTCGTCGGGAACGCTGCTTTTCGATGTCAAAAAGCGTGCCTGGTCAGGCGAGATGCTCGCTGCTTTTGACCTCAAGAAAGATCTCTTTCCTTCCGTTTACGAATCCATTGAAATTACCGGGATGGTTTCCACTCAAGGGGCGAGTGAAACAGGCTTGCTCGCGGGAACGCCGATAGTTGCAGGAGCCGGCGACAATGCGGCGGGTGCCATAGGGATGGGCACCGTCTCGCCCGGAACGGCGAGCGTAACTATAGGCACGTCGGGGGTGGTTTTTGTGGTTACGGACAAACCAACGCTTGATCTCAAGGGACGTACCCACACGCTTTGTCACGCTATCCCCGACCGATGGCATATGACCGGAGTAACGCAGGGTGCCGGACTTTCGCTGAAATGGTTTCGCGAAAATTTTGGCTGCGGAAAGAGCTATGAAGAATTAGTTAACGAGGCGGCAAAAGTTCCCGCCGGTTCGGACGGTGCGCTCTGGCTGCCGTATCTGATGGGCGAGCGAACCCCGCATCTCGATTCGAATGCACGAGCGGCATTTGTCGGCCTGACCGCCAGCCATACGCAGGCTCATGCCGTCCGTGCCATTTTGGAGGGAGTTGCGTTCAGCTTGCTCGACAGCCTTGAGATCTTTAGGGAATTACAGCTTCCGATCGAGAAGATAAGGCTTGGCGGCGGGGGAGCCAAATCCCAGCTTTGGCGGCAGATCCAGGCTGATATTTATGGTCAACCGGTTGAATTACTAGAAGCCGAAGAGGGTGCCGCATTCGGAGCTGCAATTTTAGCCGGAACGGGCATCGGTGCCTGGCCGACGGTCGACGAAGCCTGTCAAAAAGCGATCCGTGTCAGAAATATTACAGAGCCGGATGTAAGATCGGTTGACTTACTTAATAGCCAGTACAAGATCTACCGGGCCTTATATCCGGCCCTGAGGCGGGCGACCGCATACCTTTTTTGATCCAATATGGGCGGACGTCCCCGCCGACCCGCGGTCATTGAGCGCATAAAAAAAAACGATCAATGAAAATCAGCTCAGGCTCTCTCCAAAAACTGACGATCGTTAGGGTAATCACAGAGCTAATCTTGTAATTTTTTTGTCGAGGCCGGATTCGCGGCAGCATTCAGGAGATTTAGCGTCAACAATCGTGCCGCGGGATCGACGGCGACCGATTCCTCTAAATCCAAATCGCAAACCCAAACCCGCCCCCTTCCCAGAGGGATCTCAAACAAAACAGTCATATATTGCTCCGGGACTCGTTCCGCCGGGATGTAACCGTGTGATGGGATAAATCGTATTAGCTCGCGTGCCGAACCGCCACTCTTCAGGCGATGAGCGCTTGATGCGACAAAGACGCGCCAGTCGTCTTTACGGCCCCACCATTTGATGTCCATGGGCTTTAGACCGTTTGTTAACTGGGTATTTACGGTTGGGGCAAAGTCGGCATACTCACCCGTCACTGTTTTGACGCTTAAGACATCGTCCGGAAACAGATCGACCGCTCCCTTGCCCGGTGAAAATACGATCGCGGTCGCACCCTTTTCGAGCAGGCCTCGCGCGATTCCACCCTTTTGCAGAACTTTCAACGCATCGGAACCCCCGATCAACAGAACCGTTCGCGAAGCGTCTGAATCTGGAATCACCTCACGCAAAACGGCCTGAAAAACATTTGCTTTGGTTACTAACTGCTGTAGATCATCGCCTAGCGAAAACATCACTGCCGCACTATTAGGAGCAGCGGCGGGTAAGGTCGTGGGTTTAGCAAATACCTCGATTTTATCGCAACCCCTGCTGATCTCGGTTTTGCCATCCGTTAGACGGAGTATCAAATTGAGAGTTTGCCGGTCCGCCGAGACCGGGACGCGCATACCAACGGGCTTACGGATCGTCGCATAGTATGGCAGATCTTCTACTTTTCCGAGATCTATCGAGTCAACGTCCTTCTTTGTCTTTTCGTCAACAAACACAGCACTCAGGTTGAGGCCCCGGAAATTCCGGTACTGCTCGTCATCATTAGTAATAAAAACAGCGGTGTCGACGGTTTCGCCGGAATAATAGCGTCTTCGTCCTGTTTCTAAGGCCAGACCGACCGGTGACCAGGCATCACGCATGGCACCAACCACCGGGTAAGGCGAGAGGTTGTTTGTGTCGTAACTATGTGAAAACCAGGTTTCAGCAGAAAACATCAGAAACCCAGCCGTTTTGTCACCACGTTGGAAACGAAGCTGTTCCGCCCAACGCTTTGTCACGGCCCGGTCGTGTTCCAGAAAAACCGCAGGGTCGCTTCCCGGCAGAGCGTCTTTCCCGACCCAGGCCTGCGGCGTTATCAGATCTTTTGTGTAACGCGCGACCGGTAAACCCGTATCAAGATCAGGATAGCCGGTCGAGATCTCCTGGCCTATAAATGGACGATCGGGCGTCAAATTTTTTACGTCCGCTGAGGTGTCCACGACAAACGGCGAATCGGTATACCAGCCCCTGTACCGGTGAATATCGTCAACGTCGCCGTCGTCGACACCGTTTGGCTTAAGCGTCGTGTTGTAAAATTCGGTCTCGCGTTTATAGGTCGAGTCGGCTACAACCGGACGGTACGGGTCAGTGCGGCGGGTTTGTTTGACGACCTCGGAAAGCTGTTTCCATTTGTCCAGGTTTTTATCGTCACGCAGGAGCATTTCGTTGCCTATCGTCCAGAGCAAAATACTCGGATGGTTTCGCCCGCGTTTAATAACGTCCTCGTTTTCCATCAGCCAATGGGCAAACATGTCGGGCGGCGTGCCGCCGATCTTTCCAGCTAACGCCCATGGGCGGATGCCCTCGATACTCACGCCGAGCCCGATCTCGTCCGCGGCGTCGAGCCAGGCTTCGTTCCACGGCGTGGCGTGGGTGCGGGTAATGCGTTCGTTGCCGTCGTGCATCAATTTAATCAATTTTCGTGGTAACAACGCATCCCAAGAATTTTTACCGTAAGGCAGTTGGTTCGCACCACGCAGCCAATACGGGTTGCCGTTCAGGTAAAATTTATTGCCGCGCGCCTCAAAGGTTCGAAACCCCACATTATGGGTCCATTTATCTAGGACCTTGCCTAACCTCGATTCGAGGGATACATCCAGGCGGTACAGATTCGGGTCGGCGGGCGTCCACAGTTTCGGCTTGAGGCCCTTGATCGTCATGTTCCGCGTCGTTTTGCTTTCACTGATCTCAACGGCGAGAGGTTCTGCTGTCGCGAAGGTTTTGTTAGTCTTTACGTCCGTCCAACTAGCTTTTAATACGGCGGTTTGTTTCCCGGCCAGACTTCGAGTCTCGATCTGAACTTGCGCCCCATCGAGCGATGGATTGAACCATACATCTTCGATAGCGGCCGCGTCGCAAACGACCAATTTGACGGGCTGCCAGATTCCGTGCAGATCGTAGCTTCGGTTGTCGGCGTCGGGTGAAAGCGGGCCGAACATTCCCTTGCTGAGGGACAAGATCTTGGACGCGGTAAGGTTCACCGTTACCGCCTGTCCGAGGGAGAGCCTGGACGGCGGTATTTTTTCCATCGAGACAAAAACAGAGATCACATTATGTCCGGGCTTCAAAAATGAAGTTAGATCGTAGGAGAAACGGCTAAACATTCCCGCATGTTCGCCCAGAGCCCGGCCGTTGCAAAACCCCTTGCTCTTCATCGCCACACCATCGAATTCAATAAAAATGTGGCGATCCTTTGGTAAGGCTGCAATGTCCAATTGCAATTGATACCAACCGTCTTCGGCGCGGCGCGTGTCGAAGCCGAGCTTTTCTAACCGTTCTGTCTCAAACTTCTTATAATCTTCGGAATCGTCCAGCCACCACTGCGTTCGGTTGAGAAACTGAGGAACAGGAACGGGAAAGTAACCCGCGGTTGAATCAGAAGTTTGCGGCTGCTCGCCTACTTTAACTAGATAGCCCGGCTTATAAAGCCATTCCCCTACCAGACTAACTTCCGTGCCCGCGTTCAGCTTTGCGGCGTCAACCGCCAAACGGCCACGCTTGATTGTTCCCTGTCCGTGAACACTCAAGGCAATAAAAAATAAGTAGAGTAGAATGGCGTATGAAATTTGTTGCTTGGCAATTTCCATTTTCAAATATTTTCCGTGCGTGCGTTAAGAATTTTTTCACCAAAGAGGCACACAGAACACAGAGTTTTTAAGCAATTTCAGGTTGCGGCATTCACAACAATCACCGGTAGCTTTCGCACAATCCACTGAGCCGGAGCGCAAACTTCATGCGCGCCGGTGACCAAATCGAAATAAGCGGCCATAACGACCTATCTAATTCCCCCAGTCTTTCCTCTGGTTAAAAAATCAATTTCAAACCGAACTGCAACACACGCGGTCCGCCTTCGCCGAGACGCGGGTTGCCGGCGGTTACGTCGGGCGTTTCGCCAATCGCACCGAAAGCGCCGCTGTTTCTATCCACATTCGGTAGACTGAAATTTGGATGATTAAAAAGGTTGAATGCTTCGGCGCGAAATTGCACCGAAACCTTTTCCGCAATTCGCGTCACCTTGCTGAGCGAAAAATCAAAAATATTGGCGCGCGGGCCAATGATGGAGTTGCGGGGAGCATTGCCAAAAGTTCCTGCCGCCGGAATGGTAAATGCGGCGGTGTTAAACCATTGCCGGGCCGTCCGCGGACCGTTGTTGGGATCGCCCGTAAGATTAGGACGGTCGTTGAGCTCGCCCGTGCCGCTCACGTCATTAGCTAAAAAAGGTGTAATCGGAATCCCGCTCGCAAGGGTATAAATTCCGCTCAGCTGCCAGCCCTCGGTCAATCGGTTTTTTCCAAATCTTTCGCCCAGAAAGTTCAAATCATAGACGAAGTTAAACGTGAAACGATGCCGCACATCGAAACTCGAAACCGCGCGTTCCGCTCGCAGATTGTAGCTGTCCTGCGGAAACGAAACTCCGCGTGTACCGCCATAAATACCGTTGGACGCATCGTCAATTGATTTTGACAAAGTATATGCGACGTTCAGATTCAGCCCGCTCGTCAAACGCTGGCGGATAGTGGTCTGAATAGCGTTATAATGCGAATTTGCCGAGGCCTCAAGATAGTTGATAAACGAATACTGCGGAAAGCGTCCGTTGAATGGACGGCGCGCTTGCCGCTCCGCCGGTACCGCCGACCCGGGCGTGGCTTGATTGATATCGCGCACGCGATACAACTTTCTCCCCTGCGAACCGACATACGACACCTGCAAAACCGTGCCATTAAACAATTGCTGCTGCACATTGACGTTATAGTTGAAAATATACGGCGTGCGCTGTTGGATGTCAGTGCCGAAAAGAGCAATGTTCGATGTGGGCAGTCCGCCCGTCGCCGCGCCAAAAATAGATATGCCCGGCCCAAACGGAATCGGTGCAGTCGGGGCCAGGTTGAAAACACCTAGACCCGGCAGCGGATTCAAACCCAAACTTCCGGGCCCGCCGTTTTGAAAACCCTGTAGCAAAAAATAATCCTGCGAGGGCGTGTCGTAATACATTCCGGCCGCCCCGCGCACGACCGTTTTGCCTTTGCCTGAAACATCATAAGCAAAGCCAAAGCGGGGTGCGAAATTGTTGCGATCCGGGTTCCAGACGCTTTTCAAACCCGGGTCGCCGACGCGCACCAACCCGCGGTCAAATAGAAAATTTGACAGACGTTTTTCTTTTTCCTGCAAAACGCCGAGATATTCATAGCGCAAACCAAGATTTAAGGTCAGACGCGGCGTAATTTTCCAATCGTCCTGTGCGAAAAATCCGAAGTTATTTGTAAACGTTTGGCGACGCGTGTTTCCTCGCAGCAGAACTGTACCCGCAGCGGGTACGCCCGCCAGGAAATCTGCAAGATTCGCAAAATTGATGCGTCCGCGAGCATTCTGGTCGGCGAAAGAATCGACGATCGCCCGGCGATATTCACCGCCAAATTTGAAAGTGTGGCTGCCGCGCGTCGAGGTTACATTGTCAACAAGTTGAAACGCGCTGCTGATGCGTCCGCGCGGAACATTGGTTGGAGCGCCTAAAGGCACAAAACCGGTAACCGTGATCGTCGGCAAAGATCCCAACCCCGAACCGGTCACCAATCCGAGGGTAGTCGGGTCAAATGCCGCGTCAAGCGGCGTAAAAGTCTGCACAAAGCGATTGTAGGAAACGCGGGCCTCGTTAAAAAGAGTCGGCGATAAAATATTAGAAAAATTCACACCGAAAAGTTGAATTTTTGTGGGCACAAGCGTTTGATAAAGCGGTAAAGGCGAACCGTTGCCGCTGGTCAAAGGAAAATTCTGCGTGCCTTTACCATAGATGTAGCGGCCGTTAATGCTGAAACTATCGCTGAAACGGTGGTCAATTTTTACCAGAAAGTTATTCGAGTTGTTGAGATTAGGGGCGGCAAAAGCATAGTTGTTGCCGGTTGCAACATTCAAATTCGCCGTGGGGAAAAGAGCTAAAAGCCTTGTGCTCAAAGCGTTTTCGGCTCGACCGGCCGTTACATTGGCTGCTCGGGCGGCGGCAATGTTAGCCGCGCTCGGCACAATCACGTTAAAAGGCGAATTGACAAATTCGCGTTGGCCTTCGTAGCCGGTAAAGAAAAACGTGCGGTTTTTCCAAATCGGCCCTCCGATCACACCGCCAAAATTGGTGTTGCGAAATTCACCCCGCTGCTGTTCAAAAAAGTTTCGCGCATCAAAATCGTCGTTGCGTATAAAACCATAGGCCGTGCCGTGAAAACTGTTTGTCCCGGATTTGACGACGATATTGACGACCGCACCCGAATTGCGTCCGTATTCCGCCGCACCCTGCGTTTGAAGCGAAAATTCACCAAGTGCGTCAACCGGAAACAGCGTCGCGGGTGCTCCCGTTACGCCGCCTTGATTGAACGACGGCTGATTGCGAAACGAATCGTTATTGTCCACGCCGTCAATCAAAAAGATGTTCGTCTTTTCGCGTTGGCCGTTGACGGTAAACGACCCCAAACTGCCGCGCTGACTGCGCGGAGCCGCACCCGGCGTCAGTGTCACCAGGCGTCGAAAATCGCGCCCGTTGAGCGGCAACGACTCAACCTGACGGCTGCTGATGACCTCGGACAACGCGCTGCCGTCGGTTTTGATAAGAGTGCTGTCGGTCGTTACATCAACCGTTGTCGTTGCGCCTTGCACCGCGAGCGGAGCGTCAACGCGAGTTTCGCCGCCTACGTCAACCTTGACATTTTTACGCGTAAACGGCGCGAACGAACTGCCCGCAATTTCGACGGTATAGAAACCGACGGGCAATTCGGGAAGGACAAAAAATCCATCCTGGTCGGCGTTGACCGTGCGTTTCGCCCCTGTCCCTTCATTGGTCACGTTGACAGTTGCATTTGGCACGACCGCACCGTTCTGGTCGGTTACCGTGCCGAGAATTTTTCCGT
>JAYVDQ010000212.1:0-8536 GCA_043749325.1 Chloracidobacterium sp.
GCATTGCGATCAAACAAGCTGAGGATGGCGATGATGCGGCGGCTCTGGTGACCATCGAGAGTATAGATTTTGCATCGGCACGGGTCGCGGCGCTGCAGCAGATAGCCACGGCCAAGATCGAGAGCGGCAATCTTGCCAAAGCCGCCGATCTGCTCGATCTGGCTATCGAATCCGCCAAAGATATTGAGCATGACGAAGAAAAGATTAGGGCCCTGTGCGACACCGGCAATCTTTTTATCGAAGCGAAACGGAGCGACAAGGCGGTCGAAACTTTTGACACCGCGTGCCAATTCGCGGAGGTTCTGGACAACGTGCATCGCGATTTTTTCTTTGCGAATTGTGCTCTTGGCTTTCTTTACGCGGGTAGCCTTGAGCTGGCCGACCGCACACTCGACCTCGTCACTGACAAGACACAGATGGCCTCAGCCTTGCTTGGTTTTGCACGCGAATCCTGGAAGAAAGGTGAAAAAGATGAGGCCATAGAGACGCTCGACGAGGCGTACGAGATACTTAAATCTCAACGTGAGATCGAGACCCGCGACAGCCGAGCCCGCAATGGATTGATGTCGGCTATCGCTGTTCAATTTGTCCGATTTGGCAAAACCGACCGGGGTTTAGAGATCGGAGAGGAAATCCCTAACCCGGACGAGCAAGTGGGGGCGCTTTCTCAGATAGCGCACCTACTTGCGATTCAGAAAGATGACGAATTGGTCCGGCAAACATTGAATGCAATTCCGGATGATGCAAGCCGGCTCTTTGCCCTAATTTCGGTCGCGGACGCTAAAGAAAAAGTCGCCGAGAAAGAAGCCGCGGTTGCCTTTCTGGAAGAAGCCTCGACCTTGGCTGAGACGGTGCCGCAGCTCGCACCGAGATCCGACGCAATAAACGAGATCGCCGTTCGATTTGCCGATCACGGGGAGACTGAAAAAGCGCGCGAATTTTTGCTGGAAAGTCTGTCGGTTATTTCCGAAATCCGCGATGAAAGCAGCCAGGCCGCCGCTCTGGCAGGTCTCGCGACGATTTATCACCGCATGGGGATGGAGATCGGCGATGCTGAAAGGTCGATAATCGGCGGGATGCTGCGAAAGATCGGATGGTGAACAATATTTGAATGCTCTCAAATACCCGACAGCCTTGCGACGAAGCGGGGATCAAAGCGCATCACGATGTCGAGGATTGTGGCGAGGCCGCTGGACGCTGGGTTTTGGCTGCTGCGATAATCGGATCGAGCATCACGTTTATCGACGGGACTGTCGTAAATGTTGCTTTGCCGGTGCTGCAAAGCTCGCTCGGTGCAAGCGTTTCCGAAACACAATGGATAGTCGAGGCTTATTCATTAACGCTCTCGGCGCTTATCCTCGTCGGCGGATCGCTCGGTGACCGGCTCGGCCGTCGACGTATTTTCTCGCTCGGAGTCTTATTATTTGGAGCGGCATCCGTTTGGTGCGGAGTCGCGCCGAATATCACGCAATTGATAGTCGCCCGCGGCGTACAGGGAATCGGAGCAGCGATGCTCGTCCCCGGCAGCCTTGCTCTAATCAGCGCGAATTTCTCAAAAAAACGACGCGGCAGGGCTATCGGCACATGGTCTGGGATATCAGCGGTTGCGGCCGGGATCGGTCCGGTTTTGGGAGGTTGGCTTGTTCAAAATTATACCTGGCGGTGGATCTTTTGGATCAACGTCCCGCTCTGCGTGATGGTACTGGCGATCGCGTGGTTCCGCGTGCCTGAAAGCAAGGACGGTGGAGTTCAAGGGGCGTTCGATTGGGCTGGACCGATCCTGGCGACAGCCGGGCTTGGCGGGGTTGTTCTCGCGTTGGTCGAATCTAATTCACGCGGCTGGTCCAGTCCGTTGGTAATTGCGAGCATGGCCGTTGGACTCGTATCGCTTGTCGTCTTTGCCTTTGTCGAGGCAAAAATGAAGCAGCCGATGATGCCGCCTGGTCTTTTTAGGGAGCGGGCGTTTTCGGGGGCAAATCTATTAACGCTGTTTCTATACGCAGGTCTCGGCGGGCTGCTTTTTTTCCTGCCGTTCAACCTCATCCAGGTCCAGCATTATTCACCGACGGTCGCGGGTGCGGCGTTGCTGCCGTTTGTTTTGACGATGTTTATTCTTAGCAGATGGGCCGGCGGATTGGTTGATAGATACGGATCGCGTATCCCGCTGGTCGTCGGTCCGTTGATCGCGGGAACAGGTTTTGCCCTCTTCGCGGTGCCGGGAGCCGGGGCGAATAACTTTTGGACGGGTTTTTTTCCCGCGATCATGGTGATGAGTGTTGGGATGTCGATCAGCGTCGCTCCCCTGACGACGACCGTGATGGGAGCCGTTGACGAGAGTCATGCCGGCATCGCATCGGGGATAAACAACGCCGTTTCGCGTACGGCGGGTCTGCTGGCCGTCGCAGTTTTCGGAGTCGTGATGGTCGGCGTTTTCGGACGCCGCCTGGAGCAAAGGCTAAATTCCTTGCCCATACCTCAGGACGTTCGCGAAACGATTTCTGCCGAACGCAGTCAGTTTGTCGAACTAAAAATTCCAGACACTTGGCCGGACGATCAGAAAGCGGGGGTCAAACAATTGGTTGACGATTCGTTTGTTGAGGGGTTTAGGACTGTTTCGATTATAGCCGCTGCTCTTGCGGCATTGAGCGCATTTTTCGCATGGCTATTGATCGATGGAAAAGGCGTAGAAAAGCCCTAAAAGATGTCGTTCGTTACCAGGTCTTCAAATCTGCCCCGCTTTCGGATCAATTCTATTCCACCATTCTCACGGATCAACACGACTGGCGGCAGAAAGCGGCCGTTGTACTGCGATTCCTGTGCGATGGTGTAGGCTCCACAATTTAACAGGGCGAGAATCTCGCTCGGCTCGACATTTTCGGGCAGCGGGCGATGGTCGGGGAGACGTTTTTGACCCTCGATATCAAAGTAAACATCGCCGCCGTCGCAGAGCGGGCCGGCGAGTTTGTATGGAAAATCATGAGCCTCCCCCGCACGCGACGCGGAGATCAGGTGGTAGTACCATTTGTAGGTTTCCATCGAGAGCAGGATGTTGAAACCGGCGTCTGTTAGTAGCCAGCAATCGATTGCGGAATGCGGAATGCGGATTGCGGATTCATTGACAGGGCGCTCTTTTTTATTTCTTACGGTAGTCAGGCAGACGCCTGCGTCCGCGATGATGCTCCGGCCGGGTTCTAATAATAGTGTGATGTTTTCGACGATATGGCCGAGGTCGTCGGATCCGATGGATTCGCGGACGGAGTGCCAGGCGGCATTCATTGCATCGACGGGTTCAAAATCCGCCTCAAACATCTGCCGCTGTCCGTCGGGAAAAGCCGATTCGAGCGTTCGGTCGTGGAGATAATTTACCGGAAAGCCGCCACCGATGTTTAGGTGTTTTAGCCGCGTGCCGGTCTCTTTGTAAATGCGTTTGAGGCCCCTGTAAAGCATTTCAAGCGCCTGCGTGTAAATGACCGGATCGGGATTTTGGGATCCAACATGCAGATGGATACCGCAGAGGTTGAGATGTGGTGAGTCTTTATAATCGCGAAAGGCCGAAAACGCCTCGTCCGGCATCATGCCAAATTTTGATGTCAGCAAGGCTGTTTGCAAGCCCGAATGCGTCCCGCTTTCGATCTCAGGTACAAGACGCAGGCTGATATTCGCCGTTTTACCAAGCCGTTTTGCGGTTTCCTCGATCACCGAAAGTTCGTAAAGCGAATCGACCTGGATCGCGTAGATCTCGGCATTTATAGCGTTTTCGATTTCCCAGACCTCTTTGCTCGTGCCGTTAAAAATGATCTGTGGCCCACGAAAACCGATCTCAAGCACTTTCCATAATTCGCCGCCGGAATTGACCTCGATGTCGATGCCGGCGTCCTTTACCGCGCGTAAGACGGCCATCGTCGAGTTGGCCTTTGCGGCGTAACAGATCTTTAGCGGACAGCCGATAGCGGTTTCCGCTTTTTGGAGACGAGCAATATTATGGCGAATGCGGTTTTCGCTAAAGACGAATAGCGGTGTGCCGTATTGACGCGCCAATTCAACGGCGGAAACGCCATCGATGTGAAGCTGATCTTCGCGAACGTCGAGAAAATTCTCGATCTCCCAAGCTTGAGTCATAAAACTAATTTAGCCACCGATCACCCGGATGTAACAGATAAGAAGAATACTAATCTGTGTCGATCTGTGCCAATCGGTGGCTGTAATTTCTTATTTTTTTAACAACTGAATTCCGGTCCCGCGTGGATAAAGTCCCGGCAGCGAGATCGGCAGACGGCCGGTGATGTCTTGTAATCCCAACATCGCTCTCGCCGAACCGCGCTGTAAGCTGGGCATATCGCCGTAAGCGACCATGTATGTTTTCATCTGCGGAAACGCACCGAGAATGTATGGATTGCCGTACGCCACGCCGATCACGGTTTGATTTGTCGTCATTAGTTCGCGCAGTATCTTGACGCCTTCGTCGGGCAGGCCGACGCTGTTTTTCGCACCCGAACGGACACGGCCGTACATAGCGGCTATGACGATGTCGGCACCTTTTACGGCATCGCGAGCGGCTTTGACTTGTTCGCCGGACGAGTTGTCCTGTAATAAAGCCGACGTGAACTTAACGCCGTTGCCCCGAAGCTCACGCGACAGGCTGCCGATGGTTGATTCGCCGTCAAAACCATTTGAGATCGCGAGAACGCAGATCTTTTTGCCGCGGTCGATCGGTATCGCGTGAGCGTCGTCGCGAACAAGCGTGATCGCCTTTTCGCCGATCTCGTCGGCGAGTTGGCCCACATCTTTGGTCGAAACGATGCGGTCGATCTGGTCGAGCGAGGTGATCTTTTGTTTGTAAAGACCGAGTTCGTATTTCCAGGCGAGGATCTTGCGAACCGATTCATTGAGACGGGACTCCGTAATGCGGCCGGATTTAACGGCTTCGATCATTCCGGTTCGCATCGCTTCCGTATCGGCCGGTTTTTCGAGAATGTCGGCTCCGGCGAGAAATGCCCGCACGCCGGCCTCTTTTTGATCGAAATACAGCGTCAAGCCGCTCATTCCCATCGCGTCGGTAACGATCAGGCCTTGAAAATTCAATTCCTTTCGCAAGATTTGCGTTTGGACGATTGGCGAGAGCGTTGCGGGAACTGTGGCTTTGAGATCGACGATCTCGGCGCCCTCCTCGGCGTCTACGCGAATCGCCTTTTTAAGCGGTTTGATTTCGGTCGGATCGATCTGTGGCAGGCCGATGTGGGCGATCATGATCGAGCCGATTCCGGCGGCAATAGCCTGACGAAACGGAACAAGCTCGGTCTTTTCGAGGCTTTCGCGCGAATGGTCAATCATCGGCAAGCCACGGTGCGAATCGACATTTGTATCGCCATGACCGGGAAAATGTTTCGCGGTCGCGAGCACGCCCTGGCTCTGTAGGCCCTGCATAAATGCGACGCCAAAACGACCGACGGTTTCAGGGTCTTCGCCGTAGGAACGCACATTAATGACCGGATTGTCCGCGTTGTTGTTTACATCCAACACGGGAGCGAAAACATGCACGATACCCAAGGCCCGGGCTTCGCGTCCGGTGACGATGCCGATGCGGCGAGCGTATTCGGGGTTTCCTGTCGCGGCGACCGCCATGTTCCACGGGAAATTAGTCGCGTCGCCAAACCGCATGCCGACGCCGGTCTCGGCGTCCACTGAAATGAGAAGCGGAACTTTTGCATTTTCCTGCATCCGATTGACAAGCTGGACCGTCTCGTAGATCGGAGCGCCAAACAGAAGTATGCCGCCGACCTTGTTATCAACTACATCGCGTTTGAGCGACTGAAAATACTCGCTGTCCTGATTAGCAAATTTGGCGTTGATCCCGATGTGAATGACCTGGCCGACCTTTTCCTCGACGGTCATTTTCTTAAGCTGTTTGTCAGCGTATTTCCATGCCTTCGCCGAGGGTTCCAGCCTCGATGGCACAGGATTTTGGGCCGCAGCAAGCAGCGGGTTTACCAGAAGTATGAAAATTGTCAGCGAACTAAGCAGTAACTTCATCATTTTTTGCCGGAATAATAAGCGATGCAATAAATGCCACCGTAAAGGTAATTAGGCTGCCGATCAGGGCGTACCAGGTCCATGCGATCTTGGTCGCCAGCAGTATGTAGAGCATTACAGAAATACTAACGACCATGCCCGACAGGGCGTGGACCTCTCGAGCTTTTTTAAGGAACGAGCCGACGAGGAAGACGCCGAGCACCGGGCCGTTTATCAGCGAAGCCACAGAAAGAGCCAGTCCCAAAGCTGATTCGCCTGACTTCATAAAGGCAATTGCGACTACTATCTGAACTATTCCAACGATCACGGTCAACCAGCCGGCGAGCTTTACAAGATGGCCGTCGGACTTGTTTTTAGCAAATGGTTTGTACAGATCGTTGATCGCGGTAGCGGCTATCGAATTAAGCGATGAGGAAAGTGCCGCCGCGAATATCGCGGCTACCACAAGACCCGAAAGGCCGGGCGGCATGTGCTCGGTAATAAAATTTGGGAATACCTGATCGCCCTTTAGAAAAGGGAAGTTTGCGGAGATGCCCGAACCCGCAACTCCCGCCTGAGCGTACTCCGGTGAATTGAACGGAGCGTAGAACGCAAACAGCAGCACGCCGATAAACAAAAATCCTATGAACTGACCCAGCACGACCGCTCCGGACGTGAGCAACGCTAGCGACGCGGATGACGGTTTTTTCGTGCACAGATAACGTTGAACAAGGTATTGATCGGTCCCGTGCGTGGACATTGTCAGAAAACAGCCGCCAAAGAGCCCCGCCCAGAACGTATATGTTTTGGTCATGTCCCAGCCAAAATCGAACAGGCTGAATTTATTAAATTGTTCGCCGAGAGCAACTGCGTGAGAAAATCCGCCATCGATATTCTGGATCAGAACGACCGCAGCCGCGATGGCACCGCCAATGTAAATGACGAGCTGTACGACCTCAACCCAAATTACCGCTTCCATACCGCCATAAAATGTGAAGACGATCATTACCACACCGAGTAAGATGATCGAGCCAATGATGATCGTCGTCGCGTCCGCCCCCGGATTAAATGACGTATAGACCGCGGCAAGCACAATGGCCGTTAACAAGAGCCTGACGCCGTCGGCAACATTTCGCATAATGACGAAAAGTGCTGATGCGAGCATCTTTACCTTTGTCCCAAACCGGTCGCCGAGAAGCTGGTAAACCGTCTGTAGCTCACCCTTAAAATACATCGGAATAAAGATGAACGAGATCACTATGCGGCCCAGCATGTAGCCGAATACGAGCTGTAGAAACTGAAAATTTCCATTCTTTGCGAATGCAATTCCCGGCACGGAGACAAATGTGATCGTACTCGTCTCGGTCGCCACGATAGACATGGCGATCGCCCACCACGGCACCGAACGGTCACCGACAAAATAGTCCTCAGTGGTTTCCTGTTTACCCGAAAAGAATATCCCGAACGCAGTGATGCCGATCAGATAACCGAATATGATAACGAGGTCTAGTGTTTGCATTTATTTTAGAAGCGAGATCGCTTTTGTCACGATGAAATCCGATCTTGTTAGTGCATCCTTTGCGGCATCATAACCGATTTTTGCCTCGTTCATAACTAGCGCAATGCGAAGATCGCCATCTGCAGAGTTTAATAACTCGTCCGCTGCCGCTTCATCCAAACCTGTCTCAGCCATCAAAATACGCAAAGCCCGCTCTTTCAGTTTGGCGTTCGACGGCTTGACGTTCGTCATGCGGTTGCCTTTGATGTAGCCGAGCCGGATCATCGCGACGGTTGAGATCATATTGAGCACCATCTTTTGCGCCGTACCGGCTTTCATGCGGGATGAACCGGTGAGGGCCTCGGGGCCAAC
Source organism: Chloracidobacterium sp. (assembly GCA_043749325.1). GTDB lineage: Bacteria > Acidobacteriota > Blastocatellia > Pyrinomonadales > Pyrinomonadaceae > OLB17. The sequence continues at coordinate 7,880 of JAYVDQ010000212.1, forward strand.
GACCGGAACAATTGCGATCTCGACAGCCCTCGTTATAGCAGAATCTGGAACGCATGTAACACACGCAGTAAAACATCCGAGCGTTCGGGCGTATTCTACAGCCCCAATAGTATACGGCGTTCGGCCCGACGCCGCGATGCCCACGACTGCGTCTCGCTCGGTCAATCCGCGCGCTTTTAGATTTTCCGCACCGGCTTCGCGATTGTCCTCGCTGGATTCGGTTGCTTTATAAAGAGCGTCGTAGCCGCCAGCGATCACACCCTGAACAAGGTCATATGAAACGCCGAATGTCGGCGGTATCTCCGAAGCGTCCAGCACGCCGAGCCGTCCGCTCGTGCCAGTCCCGACATAAAACAAACGCCCGCCGGTCTGTAGCCGTTCGACAATCTTATCTATCGCCATGGCTATTTCTGGCAAGACCTTCTCGACCGCTGCGGCAACCCTCTTGTCTTCGGCGTTGATCAATCGCACGGCGTCAAGCGTCGAGACCTTATCGATTCCGGCAGTGGCTGGATTTGCCTGTTCGGTTACAGGCAGCACAATTTCATTACCGCTTTGAGCCATTCGTTCCATTTTTCATCGCCATCAACGCGCCCGCGTGTGACGGCGGCATTAGGGGTTCGATCAAGTATGCCTTTGGCGCCGTTTTGGTGATCA
>JAYVDQ010000213.1:0-2148 GCA_043749325.1 Chloracidobacterium sp.
GTTTGGGTCCTGCTCATGTTGGCGGTTCTTGTTTTGGCGGGGTGCCGCGGGGCGGCGAACAGTAATGTCGCAAATTCGGCGTACTCGCAGGTGCCGACGCGGGTTGTGACGGATGATCTTGGGCGGACTGTGACCGTGCCCGTTAAGATCACGCGGATCGTCTCACTTGCGCCGAATTTGACCGAGAATATCTACGCGGCCGGGGCGGGCGACCGGCTGGTTGGGGTGACGACATTTTGCAATTATCCCGAACAGGCCAAGGAGATCGCTAAGATCGGCGACACGATGACGCCGAATATGGAAAGGATCGTCGCGCTCAAGCCGGACGTCGTTTTTGTCTCGACGGCGTCGCAGATCGAGTCGTTTATGAAGACGCTTGAGGCGAATGGGGTTGCCGTTTATGTGACAAATCCGACATCGCTTGACGATGTCATGAAGAATCTGACGCAACTTGGCGAGATGTTGGGGACGCGAGAAGTAGTGGATAAGCTTATCGCCGATCTGACGGCCCGGGTCGATGCCGTTGGGCAAAAATTGTCGGGCGAAAACAAGGTTCGAGTGTTTGTGCAGATCTCGCGTGAGCCGTTGTTTACGATAGGGGCGACGTCATTTTTAACCGCGATACTTGAGAAGGCGGGCGGCGAATCCGTGACGAAGGATGTCGAAACGGCTTATCCTAAATTAAGCAAAGAAACGGCTTCAGCGTTGAATCCCGAGGCCATTATCCTCTCCGACAGCGAAGACAATCGCGAAGCTAACGAAGTTTTTAAGAATTCACCCGCTATGAAAAATCGGCGTATATATAAGGTAAGCGCTGACCTGCTGTCGCGGCCAGGGCCGAGGTTGGTGGATGCTTTGGAGCAGATTGCGAAGGATCTGCATCCGGAGAAATTTAATACGAAATGACGCAGGGAGAGCGAGACACAGGGACGCGGAAAGTATGGAATTAAGGACGCGGGGACAGAGAGACGCAGGGACGCAGGGAGAAGATTCCCGGCGTCGCGGTGTCTCTGCGTCGCCGCGTCGATTTGTACTTTTCGGCGGTTTGCTTTTGGTGCTGCTCGCGATCGTGCTCATTGGAGCGGCGATGCTTGGGGCTGAGCGGCTGCCGTTTTTTGATCTTAATGAGCAGCAGCGGTCGATATTGTACGACATTCGGGTGCCGCGGATTTTGTTGGGGGCGTGTGTCGGGGCGAGTCTCGCGATCGCGGGGGCGGGGCTACAGTCGCTGCTTAGGAATCCGCTGGCTGAGCCTTATTTGCTCGGCGTATCGAACGGGGCGGCGTTGGGGACGATGCTGGCGTTCGTTTTTTTCCAGAGTCTGGAGATCACGCGGCCGCTGCTGGCGTTTGCGGGGGCCGGATTGGCGACGATCGCGGTTTATCGAATGGCGAAGAGCCGTGCCGGGATGAACGTCGAGCGGCTCGTGCTTTCGGGGGTGATCGTGACGACGTTTTTGTCATCGGTGATCGTCATGCTCACGACACTGCTTGACGCGGCAAAGCTGCGGAGCTTTACGTTTTGGCTGCTCGGGGACCTGTCGCAGGCGACGCGAAATGGCGTTTATTTGAGTCTTGGGGCGGTCATAATCGGGACTGTCGTGCTGACCAGCCAGGCACGGGCGTTGAATCTGATGATGGTCGGCGAGCGGGATGCATTTGATTTCGGCGTGGAGGTCGGGCGGGTGCGGATGTTGGTTTTTGGGGCTTCGAGTTTGGTGGTCGGAGCGGCGGTCGCGGCGAGCGGATCGGTCGGATATGTCGGGCTGATCGTGCCGCATCTGGTGCGGTTGAGCGTTGGCAGCGATAATCGGCTGGTCGTGCCGTTTTCGGCGGTCGCGGGGGCGATTTTCGTGGTCTTTGCGGACACCATCGCGCGGACGGCGATCGCGCCGAGGGAATTGCCGGTCGGGGCCGTTACGGCGTTGATCGGGGCACCGATGTTTATTTATCTTTTAAGACGGAATTAGCCGAGGAGAAGAAATGGAACCACAGATGGACACAGATGAACTCAGATAAATCCTACATCGTATCTGTGTTTATCCGTGTCCATCTGTGGTTTCAGAATTCCTATCATGCTAGAAGTACGGGACATATCGGTGAAGTATGGCGAGTGCGAAGTTTTGCTCGATGTTTCGCTGCATTTGGG
>JAYVDQ010000214.1:0-2256 GCA_043749325.1 Chloracidobacterium sp.
TGAGATTTACGGAAATTACATCGGAACAAATGCCGCCGGAACCGCCGGTCTGACCACTGCGAGGGACGGTATTTTGATTGAGGGCACTGACAATAAAATCGGAACCGCACAAGGAACTGCTCCGCTCGTCTGTACGGGCGGCTGCAATCTGATCTCAGGAAATGGGCTGACCGGGGCAAACAGCGGGATTTACATTCTTGGCCAGAACCCGACGCGGAACATCATTGCCTACAATTACATCGGCCTTAACGTTACCGGAACCGCCGCGATACACAACGGCCTGCCGCCAACCGGCCACTCGATTCTCGTCGTCGGTTCAAGCGGCAACACCATCGGAAGCCCATCACCCGGCACTTCACCGGCGATGGCCGAGTCACTTAGTCCTGAGGCGTCAGTTTGCGTAAAGGATGATGGGGGCAATTCTTTTGTCACCTATAACACTTCAAACGGCGACTATTTTGCGAAGAATTGTGTCACAGGGCAGCCGTTTAATCCACCGCCGCCCGGAACCTTTACTCCGGTTGCTTTTGGCAGCGTTTTCTCGGCGCCTTCGGTGAACGTTATTGTTGGTTTCCCTGGAGTAGCTAACGGTTCGATTGGCAATCGGGGCGAAATTCCATTCCTTCCGATCAATGACAAGAATATTTCCGACAACGGCGTTTGCGAATGTCCGCCGCCCGGCGGACGGCAGTTCATAGTCGATTATATGGACCTCGGCGGAAACCCGGGAAGCTTTCGAAATCAGATTATCAACAATTATAAAGGTGTAACGTCCGATCTATCGACCAACCTGGCCGTTCCCAACGAGCGAGGTATAGTGGTGACAAACGGGACCGGGAATGTTTTAACTAATAACTTTGTAGTAACTCTGAACAAGCCCGCGTACGAACTTGCTTTACCCAATCCTATAATCGGCGGCGTTTATATCAATGATGGATCAGTTCCTCCGATAGCGTCACCTCAAACGAATACACCCGCTTTGACGGCCGAAGGGGGGCCGGATAGCGTTAGGGTAACGGGTACTTTTGTTGGCATCCCATCGACTCCTTATGACATTGAGTTTTTTTACATCGACACGATTAAGGCCATTTTAACGCTGCAAGGTTATCGATTTTCGGGGGTCGGGTTTAATGTGCAAACGGACGCGAATGGAAATGCAACTATCGACAAGACCTTTAGTGGCGCCGAAGCTCGAGTCTTAGAGTCGCCGCCGTTACTCGGAGTTACGGCCATTGAGGAGAGCGAGGTAATGAGGCCGAACGAAACCGGTTCGCCGGTCATCATTGGCCCGGTAAGCACATCAGTGATGTCCTTGCCGATACGCGTACCCGGCGTCAATGTATCCGGCCGGATAACGACGCCAGGCGGTGCGGGCCTGCGTAATGCAACCGTGTCGATAACCGATAACGCTACTGGTGTTCGCCGAACCGCGACAACGAGTTCGTTTGGCTTTTACAGTTTTGACGATGTCGCAGTTTACAGGACTTATACGATCCGGGTTTCGTCAAGGCTCTATCGGTTTACGCCTCGCATAGAATACATCTCCGACAATCTGTCAAACGTGGATATGGTCGGACAGGAGTGATCGGGAATGACCGCGATCTAGCAAGCCGGAGGTAAGACAGAGCTGCCGATAGGTATTTTTGATTCGGGCGTGGGCGGGCGGACGGTTACATCGCGGCTGTATAGATTTGCACCCGTCAATAAATTTGTCGACAGCGATCTATCCAACGTGGACATGTTGGGTCTGGAGTGACGCCAAATAACTGTTACGAATAAGAAAAAGTCACCAAAATTCAGAACGAGGTAGAAAAGTATGAAGGCATTGATACACATTCATCGTTGGATCTTTGTTTTGTTGATCGGGTCAGCAGTTTTCGGGCTGGAAATAACCTCCGCGTCGCGGTTGGGGTCGGCGCGTATTCCGGATGACTCACCCATGGCCGTGTCACAGACGTTTACCGTGACGACGACATCGGACGGCACGGGAGCGGGAACGTTGCGAACCGCGATAACAAGCGCAAACGCGAATCCGGGCGTGGACACGATCGCATTCAATATATCAGGCTCCGGCGTTCAAACGCTGCCAATTACATCGGCACTTCCTGATATTACGGATGCGGTGATCATTGACGGCACGACGCAGCCGGGATATGCAGGGACACCGCTGATCCGTCTGAGTCCGGGAGCAAGCGGCATCGCGAGTGTCATAAACATCACGGGTGGCGGCTCGACGGTAAAAGCGTTGAGCTTCGC
>JAYVDQ010000215.1:0-4404 GCA_043749325.1 Chloracidobacterium sp.
GAATGAAAAGCCCTTGTCACACAAAGAAATGATTGGCGTCGCCGTTCAGGTTGCTGCAGCGTTAAGCGCTGCGCACGAAGCCGGGATCTTTCACCGGGATATTAAACCTGAGAACATAATGCTCCGTGCCGACGGTCTCGCCAAGGTTCTGGATTTTGGCCTGGCAAAACTTGCGAATACGCCCCGGATCGAACCGTCAGATCCGGGCGGCGCCATTGCCGAAAATGGCAATGACCTTCAATCTACCTCGCCCGGCCTTGTGATGGGGACCGCGGCCTATATGTCGCCGGAACAGGCCCGCGTTACGGCGGCGGATGCGAGAAGCGATATCTGGAGTCTCGGCGTCGTGATGTTTGAAATGTTTTCCGGGCATAAGCCCTTTATCGGGAATACGTCAGTCGAAATGATCGCTTCGATATTGAACAGCGAACCGGTCGATTTGGGCGATAATGTGGAGCCGGAAATACAACAAATTATCTATAAAGCGATTCAGAAGAAACCCGAAAAACGGTACCAAACGGCCGGCGAACTTCTTCTGGACATTAGAAAAATCAACATAGATCAATCTGGTGAGCACCGATTTTTCGATCGTGAACCGGTTACGGGAAGTTCGAGCCTTAAGTATTTTGCTGCCCGGGTAAACCAGCACCGGATAATTTCGATCGCGGTTTCGGCCGTAATTATCATGGCGCTTTCGGTCGCTCTTTATTGGGGCCTTTCCCAGCGTACGCAAACAGTCAATTCGATTGCGGTAATGCCTTTTGAAAATGACACCGGGGATGCCAACTCGGAATACCTGTCGGACGGCATTAGCGAATCCCTCATCAGTGAACTTTCAAAGTTGCCGGGGGTCAAGATTATTGCCCGCGGGTCTTCATTCAAATACAAAGGGCAGACGACCGATCTTCAACAGGTCGCTCGCGAGTTGGGTGTTCAGGCAGTTTTGACCGGCAGAGTTACGCAGCGGGGCGACCATTTGCAGGTAAGCGCCGAACTGGTAAATGTTAGCGACAATTCGCAAATTTGGGGGAGCCAGTTCGACCGGAAGCCGTCTGAATTTGTCCAGATCCAGAACGAGATCATGCGTCAGATCGTCGGTAAACTAAGGCTGCGGCTTGCGGTTAACGAGCAGCAGCAACTCGCCGAGGGCAGTAAGGCCAATCCGCAGGCGTACGAACTGCTTCTTAAAGGACAATTCTATCGCACCAAAAGTACGGCAGAAGGTGCAAAAAAGGCCGTCGAGTATTATGATCAGGCACTCGCTATTGACCCCAATTATGCATTGGCCTATGCGGCTTTGGCCGGTTGCTATCTCTATCTGGGCCAAAATGCCCTTTTGGATCCGAACGAGATGACGGCAAAGGCCCAAACGGCAGCACAGCGGGCACTCGAATTGGATGAAAATCTCGCCGAGGTGCACGTGGCGTTGGCGGGGATCAAACGTCTGGCATGGGACTGGGCGGGAGCCGAACGAGAATTCAAGCGGGCCCTCGATTTGAATCCGAATCTTGCTACGGTACACCTCAGTTACGCCCTCTTTCTTAGTACACAGGGCCGGCACGAAGATGCCGCGGCTGAAACGAGACGTTCCAGAGATCTTGATCCGTTAAGGAGCAAGATCAAGCTGGAAATTGCATACGGTCTCTACTTTTCACGCAGTTACGATCAGGCAATTGAACAATATGAGATAGGACTAGAACTGGATCCATCTTACGCCGGCGGTTACTACGGTCGAGGTTTGGTGTATACAGCGCAAGGCCGGTACAAAGAAGCGATAGCCGACTACAAAGAGATGCTCAAGTTAAATGGAGATCATGCCGGCGTTTATTGTTATCTCGGCGCCGCACTCGCGAAAGATGGACAAATCGGCGAAGCTAAAGCCATCCTTCGGCGGCTTGAAACCGGCAAAGACTATGTCTCGCCTGTCGAGTTGGCGGTGTTGTATGTCGGACTCGGCGAGCAGGAGAAAGCTCTTGCAGCCCTTGAGCGAGCATATGACGAGCGTGATTCGCAAATGCAGTATCTCGTGATCGAACCCAATTTCGACAGCCTCCGTCCAGAACCGCGCTTCTTCGCGCTTATGCAAAAAGTCGGCTTTCCGAGGTAGAACCTTCACCGGGCTGCCCTCAATATGGTCTCAGATGAACTGGTCTTGTTCGGAACCTTATCCGGATGGCGAGCCAGTGAGGTGCGCATTTCCCGCCCAAATCTCACGATCCGAACCCGTAAAAGTTAGAACGCCCCAAAAGTGAAATAGCATCTGTGAAGAGCAGAGACCTATATTCCTTAACTGGAATTTACTACTAAACTCCGCACGCCGATTCCAGTTCCTTGACCACAATCGCTTTGCTGCCCTTAATCTCATATACAGCCGATCCACTGCCCTCGTAGTATTCGCTGAAGACTACGATCTCCATCTTACCGTCGCCATTCAGGTCGGCGATCGCCGAAATATCGAATCGACTAGGGGCGCCGAATTTGACATTCCTCTTTACATATTCTTCCGCGATCATGATATTTTGGGCCTTGCCCGCGACAAGCTTTCTGAGCAAAACAAACGAATAATCATTCGCCTTGGCGGATGGCTGGATGCTTCCTCCATAAGAGCTGGCCGTTAGCAAAACCTCATCGACGCCGTCGCCGTCCAGGTCGACACGGACGGCTTGTTCGATCACTGCCTTGGCATTGGGCAGTCCCTTTAAGCGCAGAATTCCCGAGACGATGTTCAAGTATGTCTTGTCCGTAAGCGAGATCGCCGTTGAGGTGCGAACATCAGGTTTCCATACAATTCCGGAGCCGATCGCGACACCGAAGTCGTCGGACTTTCCATCCTTTAAGTAATAGAAATCATCACATGGTTCGTCGGGCTTCTCGACGGTGGCTGTCAATTTGGAGTTCTGGCGCTTAATGCCGAAAATGTCATAACTTACTCCCCCTTTGAGCGTCGCAAAGGTTGATTTTGCATCCACGAACTTGCCGTTCTGAACCCCGCCAAGCAAGCCACCGACCTTAAGCTCCAAAATTGGAACTACGGCACTCTGTGCCGTGGAAGCGGCGGGTTGAAGAAAAACAAGGCCCGCCGTTAATGCGAACGCCGTTAACATAACCCAACCCTTTATTTGGTTTGTCATAAATTTATCTTTTTCTCCATTGTTTACGTAAAGTTTAAGCAGGCTTCCCTATCGGTCGGTTCTATTCTTTTGCTTATCAGCGTGACGGTCAATTGCCAACTGGATCAACTCATCAATTACCTGCGGGAATAGTTTACCTGATCCCGCCCACATTTTAGGAAACCCGGAAGCGTCGGTGAGTCCGGGCATGGTATTGATTTCATTTACAAGCAGAGCGCCGGTGTCATTGCGAAGAAAGAAATCGACGCGTGCGAGGCCTGAGCCGTCAATAGCCTTGAACGCAGTGACCGCCATTTGCCGGATCTTGGCCGAAAGCTCATCCGAAACCGGAGCCGGCACGACGAACTCGTTATTGCCGGTGCCGGAGTATTTCTCGGTATAATCAAGAAACGCCTTCGACGCGTCGCGGATGAGGTATTCGCCGGGGAGGCTCGCCTGCGGAGTATCGTTGCCGAGCACGGCACACTCGATCTCACGCATTTCGAGGCCTTCTTCGACAATGATCTTACGGTCATATTCGGCTGCGAGATCGATCGCGGCGGTTAAAGTTTCGGCGTCGGTTGCCTTTGAGACGCCGACCGAGGAGCCGAGATTCGCAGGTTTTACAAAACACGGGAGGCCGAGCTTGGCCGCGACCTGGTCAATGACCGCATCACGTGAGCGGGCCCATTCATCACGCAGGAACCACACATAGTTGCATATCGGCAGGCCCGCGTCGCGAAACAGAGTTTTCATAAACGCCTTGTCCATCCCGCACGAGCTCGCGAGCACGCCGCATCCAACGTATGGCAGATCTGCCATCTCAAACAGCCCCTGTATCGTCCCGTCCTCGCCGTATGTGCCGTGGAGGACGGGAAATATAACATCAAGCGGCATCGTGCCGCCAGCGCCGTCGAGAATGGTCAAACCGCTTGGCGACGTATCGCCCGCCAGAGTGATAAGCGAATCGGACGCCTCGCCCTGGCTGTCGCGAAAGATCTTTTGGGTGTGATCGGGAAACTGCCTGACCGATTCTGCCGGCGAAAGCCACCGCCCGTCGTTCATGATGGCAATGGGCACGACATCGTATTTATCACTGTCGATATTCTCAATAACGGTCTTAGCCGACCGGATCGAGATCTCATGCTCGCCGGAGCGGCCGCCAAAAATTACTCCAACACGCGTTTTCATATTCCCCATTTATCGATCTGTCGGCGGTGGCGGAGGATGTGGACGATGGCGTGTTCGAGGAGCTGTTCGAGATCGTATGTCGGCCCCCAATGGACGGTCATGG
>JAYVDQ010000216.1:0-6862 GCA_043749325.1 Chloracidobacterium sp.
TCGGCCAGATTTGCGTTCCAATTCAGCGGCACGGACGGGCAAACCCTGGTCGCAAATCACACGAAAGCCAGGGGAAGCGTAGAGGCCGCTAAAAACAGGCGAGAGATGCTCCATGCGATGCCGAGCTGGTGGGCAAAAGGCGCGACTCCGCCCGAACCCAAACTAGCCCCCGCACGGCTCGTCCCTTTGATCAAGGGGTTCATCGGCCAGTGGAAGCTGACCTATATCAAGCACGCGATATATCCGTACACGGGGCCGCTCTGGGTGATCGAGAAGAATAGTCTCGGAATACCGGAATACCGTATGGTAAGCCCGTATATTTACATCATTTACAGCGACCCGAAAGACAATACATGTCAGTTCGGAGCACTGTACATGCGCGAACCCTACGCCGGTGCCGGCACTTACGGCGAACCGTATCTCGGCGGCATCCGCGAGGTCCAGCAGATCGACTGCGCCGCGGTCAGGTAACGCCATTCGTCAACGCTGGCCTATTATCCGAACCCGCTCGGTCGTCCAGGGAGCGGAAGCAAACAAAGATCCAGCTAAAGCTACCTGAAGCGGTAGTTCGCGAAGCGGTAGTTCGTGTGAAGCCTTGTTATATTGTTGCCGCTCCTACAGAAACAACCGAATAATACGGTCAAGCGATCGGTCATGCGTAAAAATGGGGTCAGGCGTGCGATTATCGCGATTTTGAGTCCGCAAAGCGGACGTCATATTTGTAGCCCCACGTGAAGCGTCAGCGGAACGTGGGGTTATGTGCATTAAATGACGGGAGCGTGTGAAACATGCGGCATAATGCCACCGTCTTCGACGGTTCCGGTCAATTTATGACGACGCTTCCTACATCTCGCGATGTGGGCTACAGATATTTCACCACCTTCGGCGGTTCGGTGACACTTGTGAGGTCGGACATCTTCGCGGCTCACGCCGCTCTATTTGCGGCGAAGCTGTGCTTCGCCGTTGATCGCCAAACACCTCGCGGCTATGCCGCCGTCTTGACCCACGCACGGGAACGGCGGCATAGCCGCGATGAATGTATTGAGCTGCCGGAAAAGCATAGCTTTTCCGCAAATAGACGGGCATAGCCCTTGCTGTGCGATTCGAACACCGTTATCGTAGGTTTCAGTTCGGCCTCGGGAGCGTTGGTACTCTCGTCGCAAAATTCTCCTACCAGAGCGCCTAGCACGCGCACTCGATTGCGAGGCCTTTTTGGCCGAATGTCCCTTCGGTAGCAAACTCATCGAGCTTCCAGCCGGCGATTCCGCCGATAAGTTCTTTTACCTGGAAACCAAGTTTTGACATATTTAGAGCGCCTTTCGTCGAGATCTCACACTTATCGCCCAGCTCGAAGCAGAGCCGAACACAAACCCGAGCACCGGAACCGGCGAGTCGCGTTCCGCGATCCCGACGGATACTACGTCACGATCAGCGCTTTCTAAGCGAAACTTCCTTGACCTGCCACACGTAAAGATGGGGGCTGATGAAATATATCCGGCTTCGTTGCTGGCCACGAAGCCCTTATTCTCATATTTCTTAGCGTCCTATGATATTTTAGTGAGAAATAATCTGCATTTCTGAAGCCGAGGTCAATCCCTAAATGAAAACATACTATCGCGTCTCGTTAACCGTTGCTTTTTTCTTCGTGGCGGCATTTGCCGCATCTTTTAATGCCCAGGGGCCCATCACCCGAGAAGGGACGCGCACCGCAGATAATACAGTGCCGGCCGATGAACTCTTCGCGGGCCTCAGATGGCGTAACATCGGCCCGTTTCACGGCGGGCGTATCTCAGCCGTGACTGGTGCCGTCGGTGAGGGTCAGTCGGGCGTTTTCTACGTCGGGGCCCCGATCGGCGGGCTTTGGAAAACCACGAGCGGCGGCGTTACGTGGTTTCAGATCTTCGACCAATTCAAAGATGTTGACAGCATCGGCGCCGTCCAGGTCGCACCTTCGGATTCGAACATAGTCTATGCCGGCACGGGTGACTCGGTTCAGGGCCCATCGGGCGACGGCATTTACAAATCCACCGACGCGGGCAAGACGTTTGTTCACATCGGCCTCGAGGAGACGACCAAGATCAATAAGATCGTGATCGATCCGAAAAACCCCGATCTCGTGATCGTTTCGACGCAGGGCGACGCAAAGCACACTGGCCAGGGCATCTATCGCACGACCGACGGCGGCAAAACCTGGACCAACGTTCTCAAACCCGAGAACGCCAACGGCACGCGTGACGTCGAGTACGCCTTCGACAAGCCAAACGTAATGTTTGCGACATCGCAGGGCGCAGGCGGGGGTTTTGGCGGTGGAGGAGGCGGTGGTGGTGGTGGTGCTCCGCAGGGACCGAACGGCACTGCACTCTACAAATCGACCGATGCTGGCAAGACGTGGAAAAAGGTGGACACACTGCCTCCGTACACGGGGCGCATCAGCGTCGCGATCGCGATGCACACGGACGGCAAGCGTATCTACGTAATTGGCAACCCCCCGCAGCCCGGAGGCGCCTCAGGCCTCTATCGCTCCGACGATCAGGGAGCGACGTGGCAGCACATGGCCGTGGGAGATACGCGAATAGGCAACGGCCAAGGGGCGTTCAGCTCGGGCGTATGGGTCGATTCACAAAATCCGGACATTCTCTACACGGTCAGTACCTACGTCTCTCAATCAACCGACGGCGGCAAGACCTTCAACGTCTATAAGGGCGCACCAGGCGGCGAGGACCCGCACGATATCTGGATCGACCCGACGAACGGCCACCGTATGCTGTTCGGCTTTGACCAGGGGCCGGCGGTCACGCTGGACAACGGCCATACGTGGAGCGGCTATTATCAAATACCCATCGCACAGCTCTATAAGGTCGCTACCGACACCCGATATCCGTATTGGGTTATGGGGTCGCAGCAGGACACCGGCGCGGTCATGACTCGCAGCCGCGGCGACTTGGGTCAGATCACGAACCTCGACTGGTATCCGCTACAGTCGTCCGAGTTCGGAACTGCGGTTCCCGACCCGCTCAAGCCAACCACTATTTACGGCGTCGGCTATGGCCTCGGACAGGGCAACGGCATGACAAAGATCGATATCGAGACGGGCCAGTGGGGCAATGTCGCGCCTAACTTCGGCATTGACAGGAACCTGTACGTCGAGGGCCGCGATTTCTGGAAACGCTTCGACATGGCGTTTGAACCAAAGGCGATGTATGTCGCATACAACTGCATTCTCGTAACACGCGACGGCGCCGAGACATTTAAGGCTTTCAGCCCCGATCTCACGACACCAAAAGGCCAGCCGAGGGTACCGTGCGGCGTCGCTCCGCCTGCGCTCGGTGCACCGGTCGCAAGCACTCCTTCACCCGCTCCGACAAAGTCCCCGGCGCCGACGTCTACCCCCGCCGCTCCCGTCGGCCCGCGCGGTTCGATATCCGATTTCTCGATCTCGACGGTGAAGCGCGGCATTATGTGGTCGGGAAGCAGCACTGGCCAGATCTATAACACGATGGACGGCGGCAAGACCTGGAACAACGTGACCAATTTCACCGATCTGCCCGCGAATCCCAATTTTATAACCGTCGAGGCCGGACACGGCGACATTAATACGGCCTACGCACTGGCAAACGCCGGCTTTGGCCGCGGCGGCGCGGCTCCTGGGCCCGAGCAGCACTACATATATCGAACGCACGACGCTGGCAAGACATGGACGCGTATTGTCACTGGTCTGCCGGTCGATGAGCGCACGGGCAGTCGGCTAAACGTCATTCGCGAGGATCCTAAACAAAAGGGCCTGCTGTTTGCCGGTTCTGAGACTACAGTTTACGTGTCATTCGACGACGGCGATCACTGGCAAAGCTTACGGCAAAACCTGCCAAGCACGTCAATCCGCGATATGGTATTTCACACCGACGATCACATGAATGATCTGGTGATTTGCACGTACGGCCGCGGATTTTGGGTGCTCGACGACATGAGCCCGCTGCGCGAGATCGCGGCAAAGGCACAGGCCATCGCCTCCTCGCCGGCGTATTTGTTCAAGCCCGGTGACGCGATCCGCTCGCGGGAGAACGGCAACTGGGACCAGCCGATGAACCCGGAGCTGCCGCACGCGCAAAACCCGCCGTTCGGTGCCATCATCTACTACCACCTCAGCAAAAAACCAGCTGGCGATATCAGAATGCAGATCTTTGACTCGACCGGCAAGCTAGTCCGCACCATTACCAGCGTCGTGCCTCCGAAATTTGAGCGGCCGCCATACCCCGATTACTGGCTGAAGTCGCCAGAGTCGCGAGCTCTCTCGACGAATATCGGGACCAACAGGACAAACTGGAACCTGCGCTACGACGACCCGCCCGGATTCAGCCCGGACATCAATAATCAGATGAACGCCGCGCCTGATTCTGTCACGCCGGCACCGCACGGGCCACTCGTGCTCCCGGGCACGTACACCCTCAAACTGATCGTGGACGGTCAGACGTACACGCAGACCGTTGTCGTACATAACGACCCGCGTATAGGCGAGAGTCCGACAATGATGGCTTCCCTTCGCGCCCAGAACAAACTGGCGATGGCAGCGTGGGCTGGTATGAAGGACAGCTACGACGGCAACGACGAGGTCGCCGCCATACGAGCACAACTCGCGAAGATCACGACTGGTTCGCCGCCGGCTGGTGTCGCAACTGCGGCGATGTCCTTCGGCACCAAACTCGCAACCTTCGGCGGGCCCCCCGGCGGACGCCCGGGCGGTGGTGGAGGCGGTGGCTTCGGCGGTGGCGGTGGCCGCGCACCCGGCAGCATCCTCTCGTTCACGGCGATTAACGGCACGTTCAATACGGTCCTCGGCCCGATCTCGCAGAATGGCATCGACATGCCGCCAACCGGGGCGATGATCCATACATGGGAATCCGGCTGTAAGGAGTTTACTGCGACGGCAAAAGCGTGGAAGATGATGATCGAGGTGGACCTCGCCGCCTTTAACAGCCTGCTCACGATGAACAACCTAACGCCGCTAAAACTCACGCCAACGGCGGTGACGGCACCGGCGCCGTGCACATTCGTGTGGCCCACCGCAACGACCGGCGGGCGCAAATAGACCGAAGACCGCCCCCCGTTTGGCTACGGGGAGGCACAGCCCGCGGCACTGTCTCTAGGGGATGGAAAAGATCAGCGGCCGTGACTCAGATCGTCACAGCCGCCGGATGCGGGAAATTTATTGAGTTTGCATCAATTCTACATCGGTGACAGAGCAGCGGCGACCTGGCAGTTTGCCGGTCCCCAGCCCGCGGCTCCGGTAAATGGTCCGGTGTATATAACGCCTTCGGTTGCTACCACAAAAATACGCGTTCCAGTCGCTGTGATGCCCGTGCTGTTTGCCGGGTATGCTTGAGCAAGATGACACGCAGGCGTCGTGGCGGTCTTTGGATCAGAGTGTCCCGCGAAAACATATCCGGCCTTAGTCCCGCTGGCCAGAGTATCGTCTATTATCCCAACCGCTCCGAGGGTCGTAAATGCATTAGTGACGAATGGCACGCCGGCATAATCTCCGGCGCCATAGGTTGTCGCATATACCGCCTGGGCTCCGTGATAGGTGCGAAGCGACGAGATCGCCGACCCCTCGTTAGATGCGCGGCGGGAGGCGAGCAGATTTGGAATAGCTATAGCGGCAATAATGCCGATGATCACAACAACAATAAGCAGCTCGATAAGCGAAAAGCCTTTCTGATTCTTCATTCTGAAATTTGTCTCCCTGAATCGATATTTTTTGCAGGGCTTAGGGAGCCTGCTATGCACAAATGCTCAGTACAAAATACGTGCCACGGCTCGCATGTCGCCTTCGATTCTTAAAAGTCCCAGTAAATAAAGGCGAAATCATGCATTTCCGGCAGGGATGACAACCCGATTGATGCGCCGGTCTAAGAAAGATTGCCAATAAACGTCACTGTCGAAGTGCCAAACACTGTAACCTTATGCGTCGTTATCATAGAATGCATAACTCAGAATGCACGATGCCGAATACGGAAATCCTTAGACCCACGCTGACAATCCTGCTTTAGGTGAAACAAATATCTATGATTTTCTTCGGGGCAGCCATTGAGACCTTCCTTTGTATGCCATCGCACAGTCACCCATTTTATTTCCTGCTATAACAAACTTGGTAAAAGGAGGGTTAATTATTATGAAAGAAAACAACAACACAGGAAGTAACGCAGTATGGGCGATCGCAATGATCTTGATCGTAGCGATCATCGGCGGTGTTTTGTATTACAGCGGCGTCCTGAGCAGGGTCAATCCGGCCAAGCAGGACATTAACATTAAGGTCGATGCTCCGGCCGCGGCACCTGCTCCGGCGGCGCCTGCTCCGGCACGCTAAACCAATCTGATCGAATAAGGAAGAGATGTTATGGAAAACAATAACAAATGTGGACACGATATATGCAATTGCCCAGTTGCGGGCGAGGCGGCTTATTGTAGCGACCATTGCCGCGAAGTATCTGAACAGGGCATCTCCGAGATCGCGTGTGACTGCGGCTGTCCCGCGTGTAGCTAGGTTTTAGTAAAAATTAACAACCGTAAGCACCTACCTTTTTTTAACGCGGATTTTGCCGCGCGCTCTCCTTACTCAGATCCTCAGATCGGTCAACCTTATGTCCGTAATCTTAAACGTCGTCCATATGTCAGTTGCCGCCAGACCCACTCTATCGGGCCGTACGCAAAATATTTTAGCCACAACGCGCTCATCGGTATCTGAACCAGAAAGATCGCGAGTGCGATCAATGTCGCCGTCGTCGCTCCTACTTTTCCAAACTGGCCGAAACCGTAGCCGTAAAAAATGATGACGCAGACGGCCGTGTGCATCAGATAATTGGTGAGC
>JAYVDQ010000217.1:0-6128 GCA_043749325.1 Chloracidobacterium sp.
CTTTTGCTTTCATAAACCTTCTCCTTTTTCGATTTGCGAATTTACTAGCTAACACTCAAAACTATCGGATTTGTTGCGCCAAGATCATTGTCAAACGGAAATTTCCTGCCATCTTTGTTCGAGATCAATTCCGCCAAAGTATCGACAGCGTTTGTGCGAACGTCGGCCGGATAAGGAAACAGAGCGGCATTTTTCTCAAATTCATCCATATCGAGAACATTATGGCTGCCGTCGGGCCAAACGAGGACGTCAATATCGAGGTCAACGTAATCGAGAATTCCATTTTCAAATCTTGGCGGCATATTTACGTTGCAATAGTAGTTGCGAAGGTTGCCGTCGGGCGTCAGAAATCGAAAAATATTGTACCAGCGGTCGAGCCAGTAATATTCGTGCGAGACCGTGCCGCGAGGGATAACACCAAGATCGGTATGCTCAACATCACGGTCAAACTCACCGGCAAGAACCAGCATCGAACCCACGCATTCGATCAGTTTTGCATTCCAGCTTCGCCGGATACTCTGGTCGTACTTGCGCGAATTGATCGTAACCTGCATGATGTGGCCGCTTACGTCGCGTCAGTTCTAACCACCATTACCGAGCATGGCGCATGGTGAACAACCGAATCTGACACCGAACCCAACAGCAGCCGTTCCCATTGTTTGTAGCCATGCGAGCCGATAATGATAAGGTCGGTCTTCATCTCTTCGGCCGTTTCGACAATGCGGCTGTCCGGCGATCCGAAGAGAATGTCGGTGCTAAGAGAGACCTTTGCGTCGCCAAAAGAGCCGCGAACTTTTTCGCTCGTGTCGGCAACGACCTGTGCCGCATTCTCACGGGCGACTTTCTCCATTTCGGTCGTGTCAGGAATATATCCGCCATAGATATCGATCGCCATAGGCAGGGCCATGTCAACCACGCAGATGATCTTCACCTCGTCGCCATCTGCGAGTTTGATCTTTCCGAGCATTTCGGCGGCGGCTTCGCCGTATTTGGTGCCGTCGGTAGCAAGCAGGACCTTCATTTCCATCACCTCCTGTATCAGATGGCTCTATATTACCTCGATTTTGGCCGAATTGAAATGGTTTTAGTCTTCATCGGCGTCGGACACGCCAGTATATGTCGTTCGAAGTTTGCCAAGAAGCTCTAAAAGTACGAGACGCTCAGTCTCGGTCAGGCCGGAGAGGCAATTTTCCTCAAGCTCGAGCCACTGGGCCTCGATCTCTTCGCGCATGTCGCGGCCGCGTTCCGTCAGGAATATTCGCGTGGAACGGGCATCGTCATCGATACGGACGCGCGTTACGAGATTGATCTCGATCAGCCCCTTGAGCATTTTGTTGACTGTCGGTGCGGAGAGGTTGAGACGGCCGGCGATATCGATCTGACGCAGACCGTCCTGCTTCCACAATTCGAGCAACACAAAAATTTGTCCCCCGTGAAGGCCGATCGCTCCCATGTGCCGCTCGAGAGAATTTCGGAATGCGGTCGTCACCTTAGCGAGCAGGTAGCTGACCGTCTCTTCAAATTTGATAAGCTCCGCCATATCTCTATGCTTAAGTGCTTTATGCAAAGCCGTTAGCGAACTAATTAGATCTCATTAGCCCACTATTAATAGTTAATTAGCGTCCTAAGAATATATTATTAGCGGGCTAATCATTAAAAGTTAGCACGGTATCCATAATTTATGAAGTACGCTAAGATTAATTTATGGAAAACGCGGAAAAACTCAAAAATGCACGCAATATCCTGCTTAAACTGCACAAATCGATGCTCGATCTGGAGCGGATAATGTACGAGGGCATACACGGACAGATCGCACCGGCACAATTCGTAAACCTTTTAATAGAGGACGAGGATTTTGCCTGGCTCCGTAAATTTTCGATCCTGATAGTAGAGATCGATGAAATGTTTGCGTCAAAAGAGGGAATCGAGCCAGGGATGATTGAGGCGAACCTTGTAAAAGTCAGGGAACTAGCCGAAATGAGAGAGCCGGACGAGTATTTTCGAGCTAAGTATCAGTTTGCGATTCAGCGTGATCCCGATGCCGCCGGGCTGCATAGTCAGCTTAAAGCGGCGCTGGCAGATGGCTAGCGTCTGATAACGAATAAATGAAAATTGAAAATGGAAAGTGGAAAATTATGAGAGGAATCGTCTTCCTGAATTTTCCACTTTCCGTTTTCCGTTTTGAATTTAGGATCTTCCGCTTTTCTTCCAATCCGAAAGAAATCCTTCCAAACCTTTATCAGTCAGGGGGTGCTTGACCAACTGCTGAATGACCTTGAAGGGAATCGTCGCCACATCCGCACCTGCGAGAGCACAATCGACAATATGCATAGGATGCCGTATCGATGCCGCCAGCACCTCGGTCGCAAAGCCGTAATTGTCATAGATCTGCACAATATCGCGGATCAATGCCATTCCATCCTGTGCAATGTCATCAAGGCGTCCAATAAAAGGTGAAATATACGAGGCTCCGGCCTTAGCCGCAAGCAGAGCCTGGGCGGCAGAGAAACACAGCGTAACGTTTACCTTAGTGCCCTCGGCACGGAACACACGCGTCGCTTTGAGGCCGTCCATTGTAAGAGGGCATTTGACGACGACATTAGGAGCGATTTTGGCCAATTCGCGGCCTTCTTTTAGCATCCCCTCGGTATCAAGAGCGGTCACCTCGGCCGAGACATCGCCCTTGACGATCGCACAGATCGCAGCGATACGTTCCTTAAAATCAACATCGCCTTCCTTTGCCACTAAGCTGGGGTTAGTCGTCACGCCGTCGATCAAACCCAGTTCATTCGCTTCTTTGATCTCATCTAAATTTGCTGTATCTATAAAGAATTTCATCTTTGTGTCTTCTCCTGTCTCTGTGATGAAAATGTCCTAAATTACTGTATTTCTGAGTGTTCCAATGCCGTCGATCTCGATCTCGCAAACGTCGCCGTGTTCTATTTTTGACACGCCGGACGGAGTTCCTGTAGCGATAACGTCGCCGACATTTAATGTCATCATATTTGATATATATCGTATCAGAAAATCGACGGGGAAGACCATTTGCGAAGTGCGGCCGTCCTGTTTTACGACGCCATTGACGCGTGTCACGACGCCAATATCCGTAACATCAAGCTCCGTCTCAATATGCGGCCCGATCGGGCAAAACGTATCAAACGACTTGCCTCGCGTAAACTGCACGTCCTTTCGCTGAATATCTCGGGCCGTCACATCGTTCAAACAGGCATATCCCAAAACATAATCAAAAGGCTTAGCATCATCTGTTAAGTCCTTACAGGTCTTTGAGATAACGACTGCAAGCTCACCTTCATGCTCAACCTGAGATGACTGTTTAGGTATTACTATAGCCTCGCCGTTATGGATCAAGGCCGAAGGTGCCTTGAGAAACAAAAGCGGCTCGGTCGGAACGGCATTTCCAAGCTCAGCGGCGTGTTCGGCATAATTGCGGCCGACGCAGATAATTTTTGAGGGTACAAAATCGGGTTGAATGTCGATCTTCATAAATTGGCAAAGCTCTTACGTACGTGCGGGCTACAGACACTACGGCACAGCTTCGGAAACAACATCCGATGGCGGGCTGACGTTGCCGGCTTTGTCAGTCGCGGTCAGATAGTAATAATAAGTTTTGCCGGATTCGACCTTGGTGTCCTGAAAGGTATTTGTCTTCAATAGCTCCGGCGTCAGCAACGTCCATTGGGCACGCGGCAGGCTCTTGTCTGTCGAACGGTAGATCTTGTAACCCACGACATCCTTTTCGGGATTGATTGCGAAAAAGATCGCGATAGTGCCTGGGGCGGCGGCTACTGTTATTGCTGACGGAGCACTCGGAGCGAACGTATCGATCGGCTTGAATTTGACAATATTCGATTCGCTGGTCTCGACCGGCTCAGCTTGAACACCGACAGAAACCGCGCGTACAAAATAATAATAATCCTTTCCGAATTCGAAGAATTCATCGTCGAAGCCTGTCGCCGTAATCGGTGTTTTGTTAAGGGGTGTGCCAGCCACTTTGTCCGAAGTCGAACGGTAAACGTTATACCCGAGAATGCTGACAGGTGTTGATCCGTCGATATTGGCTGTTGGCGGCTGCCACTTTAATCGGATCGCATCCTGCGATGCCTCCGCGGCCAGGGAAGCCGGACTGATCGCGACTTTTGATGTAGGCTCGATCAGTAGGGAATTTGAAAATGCCGCCTTTTGGCCCGCCGCATTTACGAAACGGATGGCATAACGCAATCTTGCCGCCTGGCCGGCAAACGCGAGGGTATCCTTGTATAAAAGCGTTTTGGCCCCAAAATCAGTATTGGTGATAGGCATCGCCGCAATTAGTGTACTGCGGTTTGCAAATTCCTCTTCCGAAAGCTGTAGCGGGGCAGTCACGGGTTCCGCCAAACGATAAACATCGGCCCGGCTGATATTCAAAACGCTGCCAGCCGGGGCATTTCGGTTCGGCATTTTCCAGGAGAGAATGACCTGATTTCCGCGCTGGTAGCCCGAGATCTCCACTCGCTGTAGCACCCGCTCTCTCGGCGGAACGGGAGCACCGCGTTTGCCGCAGCCGACGCTAATAAGCACCATTAGCGCTATTAACGCTAAGGGTGCTTTAACAGCAAAATGCTTAACGCGTCTGTATAAACAGACTAGATGATGCCCGGGGATGTTTAACATCTGCTTAATTATAAAATATACTGGCGCAAATTTTGATCTTCGATCAAACTGCTTAATTTGTCATCGACGTATTCGGCGTCAATCCGCTGATCCTTTTCTTCCAATTCACCACCGAGAAAGCTGATGTCTTCGAGAAGTTTCTCAACAAGCGTGTGCAAGCGCCGAGCCCCTATATTCTCAGTGGATTTATTGATCTCCTCAGTCATTTCGGCAAGCCGGTTGATGGCGTCTTCCGTGAAAGTAAGCTGAATTCCCTCTGTGTCTAATAGGGCTTGATACTGCTTAATCAGGGAGTTCTTTGGCTGAACGAGTATCCGCTTAAGGTCGTCAACAGTTAACGACTCGAGTTCGACGCGGATCGGAAAACGGCCTTGGAGCTCGGGAATTAGGTCCGATGGCTTTGCGACATGAAATGCTCCGGCCGCGATAAACAGGATGTGATCGGTGCTGACCATGCCATATTTGGTGTTTACATTGGTGCCCTCGACTATCGGCAGCAGATCGCGCTGAACGCCCTCTCGTGAGACATCCGGGTTTCCTCCCGATTCGCGTCCGGCGATTTTGTCCAGTTCGTCGAGAAAGATAATGCCGGACGACTGGGCCTTTTCGATCGCCGCACGCTGTATCTGCTCCATATCGACGAGGCCTTCCTGTTCGTCGCGGATCAAGTATTTACGGGCCTCAGCAATGGTCAGTTTGCGAGTGACGGTCTTGGTCGGGAACATATTTCCCATCATGTCGCGCAGATTTACGCCCATGTCCTCCATTCCCTGTCCGCCGATAAAATCGATCGTCGCGTTCGAACGGTCCTGCGTTTCGATGTCAACAAGGCGTTCGTCGAGGGCTCCGTTGCGAAGACCTTCGCGAAGCTTTTCACGCGTGCGGGAATGTGGCTGTTCTATCTCAGTCGGCTCATCATCCGCTTGCGTCTGATAACGTAAATCCGAAGGCGGCGGCAGCAGAATATCGAGCAGGCGTTCCTCGACGTTCTGCTCGGCCCGCGGCAGAACGTCTTCGAATGCGCCTTGCTTCGCCATATCGACGGCAACCTCGGCCAGCTCGCGGACCATGCTCTCAACGTCGCGGCCCATATAGCCGACCTCGGTGAATTTCGAAGCTTCGATCTTGATGAACGGGGAATTAGCAAGGCGCGCGAGGCGCCGTGCGATCTCGGTCTTGCCGACGCCGGTTGTACCTATCATGAGGATATTTTTTGGCAAAACATCCTCGGCGATCTCGGGCGGCAGCTTTTGGCGGCGGATGCGATTGCGTAGAGCGACCGCCACAGCCTTTTTCGCGGCGTTTTGGCCGACGACGTACTTGTCCAGCTCCGCCACTATCTGCCGCGGCGTCAGGTCGTCTAGATTTCGTTTGTCGGCCGCAGTTTCGCCGCTTAAATAAATAGCCATTTGATCATGATGCAGAAGCCCGCGCGTAAGCAAGGGCGTAACTCGCAA
>JAYVDQ010000218.1:0-4281 GCA_043749325.1 Chloracidobacterium sp.
TTATCTATCTTTTTGTTTCCTAAATCAGATATTGCGCTTTTGTAAAGCTTCTCTGCCTCTTGGGGCACGGCCTGAACGAAGACCACGCCTGTTAAGGAAGAAGCGTTGGAAAAGTTTGGACGTGGCTTTAAGTAAAAATTTAGCTGAACGCTATCGGACGCAGCCGTGATAGAGCCGCTGTTGGACTGCCGGGTGATATTGACTATCTCCGTATCTTTTGTTTGTTCTTCGTAACCGGTGCCGCTTGGCGAAACTTTGACGTAATATCTTCCCTGAAGAAGTCTAGAAAAGCTGAATCTGCCTGCGCCATCTGTCCTCACTCTTGAACTAAAGCGATGGTATTCATCCAATAGTTCGACCGATACCTCGGACAAGGGTTGTCCGTCAATGCCGAAAACGAAGCCAGTGATCGAATTATTCGCTTGGGCGTGTACATTGATTGTAGCGGCCAGTATCACCCAGGCCAGTAAAAAGATCGCCCGCATATAGTAAACGTTTAGTTTCATGAGTTACCTCCGCGAAAGAATCAAGCTCCCACTAACGACCTAATAAATGTCCCATCTTTTCTCTTTTGGTTTTCATATAATGGGCCGCTGGCTGGCCGGCGTCCACTTCGATCGGGATCCGCTCAACTATTCTTAGCCCGGCACGCTCGAGAGCGGCCAGCTTATCGGGGTTATTTGAGATGACCTTGACCTTGCACAGGCCGAGATCGAATAGGATCTCGGCACACTGCTGATAGTCACGGGCGTCGGCGGCAAAGCCCAACTCTTCGTTGGCCTCGACCGTATCGGCCCCTTCGTCCTGTAGCGCGTAGGCGCGAATTTTATTAAGGATGCCGATGCCGCGGCCTTCCTGCTGCTGATAGACAATGGCTCCGCGACCCTCGGCCTCGATCATCTCCATGGCTTTATGCAGCTGCGGCCCGCAATCGCATTTGATCGAGCCAAACACGTCGCCCGTCAAACATTGCGAGTGGATACGAACGAGCGTCGGCACCTCACCGTCCATTTCGCCTTTGTACAGAACGACATACTCTTCGTCGCTGATCAGCGAGCGGTAACCCGCGATCCGAAAATCGCCGCGTTTAGTGGGCAGCTTTGCGGTTGCGACCTTTTCGACGGTCACAGAGAGGCCCGACCACGGGCAATCGTTGCCGTTTTCATGCACATCCGATTTGTCTAACATTTGTTCACCTATACAAAAATAATACTCCCAAAACCGCTAATAGTGTAGAGGAAAACGGTTAGTGTGTCAGTTTCATTTTCTTTGAGTTCTTTGTGTCCGCTTCTTCGTGCTCTTTGTGATAAAAAACCCGTATCACAAAGGCCGCTAAGAGAAGACACAAAGAACACAAAGTTTGCTTATCCAGCCAATCCGGATTCAAGACTTTTATTTTGCAGTCCGGGATCGGCGGTCAGGTGAAGCTTTTCGTCGGAGTACTGGAGCTGATACAGCCGCCAGTAGAGGCCGCGCATCGCCAGGAGTTCGTTGTGCGTGCCGCTCTCGCGAAGCTCGCCGTGGTGGAGCACGATGATGCGGTCGCATTTTTGGATGGTCGATAAACGGTGAGCGACGACCAGCGATGTGCGGCCGGTCATTACTCGCGTCACAGCTTGTTGGATCATCTGCTCGGTCTCGGTGTCGATGGAGCTGGTGGCTTCGTCGAGAATGAGGATCGTCGGATCAAACGCCAGCGCCCGGGCGAACGATATAAGCTGTTTCTGCCCTACAGACAGCCCTGCACCGCGCTCGCGAACAACGGATTCGTATCCACCGTCAATCTCTTGCACAAACTCATCCGCATGTACCTCGCGGGCTGCCCACTCGACCCGGTCTCGGTCAATGGCCGCATTTCCGAGGCGAATATTGTTCTCGATCGATCCGCTAAAGAGAAAAACGTCCTGTAGCACGACGGCAAAATTTGACCGCAGATCGTGCAGGTCCCAATCTCTGACATCTACGTCATCGAGCAATATTCGGCCTTTTTGAATGTCGTAAAAGCGCATCAGCAGGTTGGTAACCGTCGTCTTGCCCGAGCCAGTGTGGCCAACGAGCGCGATGCTCTCGCCCAAGCTCACCTCGAACGACACGTCTTTCAGCACCCAATCTTCGTCTTTGTAGGCAAACCAGACATTATGAAACTCGATGCGGCCCGTGGCCTTGCCCGTCTTTTTCGGTTCGGCCGGGGTTGTAACCTCAACCTCGCGGTCGAGCAAGATAAAAATGCGGTGCGACGCTACGATCGCGGCTTGGAGAACATTAAATTTGTCCGAAAGATCGCGGATCGGCTGAAAAAGCTGGAGCGAATATTGAATGAACGAAGCAAGGACCCCCACCGTCAATCCGGCACCTGCCGCCGAAAAGCCGCCGAGAGTCTCGTAGCCGAACGCAAAAATAACGACGGCTATCCCGACCGCACCGATAAAATCGACGAGCGGGAAAAATACCGAGTAGTAAAAGATCGTCTCGATATTTGCATTGCGGTAATCGTCATTGATATGTCGAAACCGCCCTAGGGCTTTGTGCTCGGCATTAAAAAGCTGAACCGTCTGGGCACCTGAAATATACTCCTGCAAAAACGCGTTGAGCCTCGCGTTACGCGTGCGTACCCGGTCAAAACCGTTGCGGGCATGTTTGCGAAACCAGTTCGTCGCCGTAAAGAGCATCGGGACCGTGACGAGCGAGACGACCGCCAGTTTCCAGTCGAGCCAGAACATTATCCCGATGATCGCGAAAATAATAACCAGATCGCCGAGCACGTCGATCACGCCTGAGGTGAAAAGTTCGTTCAGAGCGTCCACGTCACCGGTGAGGCGCGTCATCGTCCGTCCGACCGGATATTGGTCGTAATAAGCGATCTCCTGTCGCTGCAGCTTTGTAAAAAGCTCGGTCCGGATGTCGAACATCACCTTTTGCCCGACGTTGTTGAGCAAGATTTCCTGGACATAAGAGAAGATAAACCGGAATAAAAACACGCCAAAAAATGCCAGTGCAAAAAGCCAGATACCGTCGGTCTTTTTTGGCGTGATGAAATCGTCCACCGCCATCTTCGTAAAATACGGCTGCGTGCTGATAAGGAGATTAGTAAAAAGAGTCAGGGTAAGCGCGGCGACGGCGAGAAGCCAATACGGCCTGAGATAGCGGAACAAGCGCCGGGCGATGCGGAAATCATATGTTTTCCCGATCGAGTCTTCTTCGTGATATTTATTGGCTTCGTCTGACACTACTGTTTCAAAAAAATGGGATTAGTTGACCGGCTCTCGCATCCTCGCTCGAAATCCGGCTTGGACAAAATGTTTGTCGTAAGTCAGGGCGTCGGTTATGCCGTGTTCATGCATGACAACGAAAGAAATACAATCCACCAGGCCCCATGTTTTATCTGGATGACTTTTGTAAAAATCAAACGCCTTGTCGAAAAGTGTCTCGTCGAGCCGAATGATTTCAATTTCTCTCGACGCAAAAAATCCCTCAATCGTTCCGATGCATTCTTGTTTGAAACGCCTCGACAAGGCGTTTCCGATTTCCAGCAAAACGGCATCGGTAATGATCGAGGGTATTCCGTCAAACTCGACCGAGAGTTTTAGTGCTTTTTCATGGTCTTCATCTTTGTTATTGACTAGAGCAACTACGAAGGAAGTGTCAATCAATATTTTCATCAATCAGCTTCTCTCCGTTCAAATAAAGATCAATATTGCGCGAAAAATCTCGAGGGCCTTCGATTTGAATTGCACGCAACCGCTCCATTAAGCTTGGTTGATTTTCTTTTTTTTCGACCTTCTCAACAACTTCGTAAACCTCACGCAATGCGCTCTCCGGCAATTTTTGAACCTTTGATAATATCTCTTCTCTGATCGTCATATCGCCACCTCGAACCATAATATTATCACATAAATAAACAGTGTTTCTTTGCTAATCTAAAATGTACAATTTAAACTCAACGTTCGGATGACCCGCTTTCTCGAACAAAAAAAAGATAACTGGCAGCGGCTCGAAGATCTGCTGGCGATGCAGCGGGGGATGGGGCTTCGCGGGTTGTCGCGGATGGAGGTCCGCGAATTTGGTGAGCTTTACCGCCGTGCCGCGTCGGACCTCGCCACTGCCCGCGCCGAGACACGCGACCCCAAACTGATCAATTATCTCAACAGCCTTGTCATCCGCGCTCATGGCAAAATTTACCGCGCCGAGAGCCAGGGCGTGAATCTGATCGGTAAATTCTTTGCCGAGGATTTTCCGCGTACTTTTCGGCGAAACTGGCGGTACATGGCCATCGCCTTTGGC